>CAZSSS010000031.1:0-10736 GCA_964609255.1 uncultured Rhodobacterales bacterium | reverse complement strand
TGCGGAATTCCAGATTATCAAACGGCGCTTTGGTCGTGTTCAACAGCAGGTTGGTATTGCCATCAGCAGGCAACCAGTATTGGTTGAACTCGCTTTTTGCTGAATAGGTGATTTCCGGGTCGGTCATGCCGTCGCCGGCCCAATCCAGATCGCCATTTGTCATGGCAGCCATCACTTGCTCATTGCCCGAAAGCTGCGGGAATTGCAGGCAGTCGATCTGAGTCGTATCGTTTTCGCGATAGGTTTCATTACGACACAATTTCCACGAGGAGCGCGAAAATTCCTGAACATTGGTAAATGGCCCGGTTGCCACGATGGTTTCGTTAGCAAAGTTTTTGGGGTCATCAACACTGGCCCAGATATGCTCTGGCAATGGGAATACGATGCCGATATTCAAATGCGCCAACGAATCCGGTTTATTCAAATTAAACCGCACTGTGTAATCGCCCAGTTTTTCAACACCAACAATAGAACCGGTATCGGTTTCAGGGGTGTAATGATCAAAGCCGATTGGAAAATCAGGATGCGCCTTATCGTAATTAAAGGTAAAGATCACATCATCAGCGGTAAAAGGTTCACCGTCTGACCACACCACGCCTTCACGCAGAAAATAAGTCACGCTCATCATATCCTGTGCAACAGCAAAACTGGTTGCCAGCGCCGGAAAATCATTGTCCGGATGCAGGATGTTATAAATCCACAGCGGTTCATATGCGAAATCCTGCACGTAGCCCGACGGATGCGAATAGTTATAAGGGTTAAAGTTTTGCACATGCGCATCGCTATGATACGGCACCAACCGCAGCACAACCTCGGCGCTTGTTATGCCGGTGGTCCCGGCAAGCATAGCTGCGGCAGTCGCAGCAATCGTAAGTTTTTTCATTGTTTCCTCCCAATGTGGTATCGTTCCCATGACAAAATGACAAAAGTGTCACGGTGGTTAAAATCGCAAATTGTCGTTGTTCCTCCTCCTTTTTAAGGGCTAAATGGCCGCAACACTGTCGCGCACAACCAATTCGGTTGGTATTGTAATTGTTTTTTCCGGCAAGATATTGCCGTTTAAAACTGAAACCAGTGATTCAACAGCCAGTTGCCCGATTCTTTGGGTTGGCTGGCGAATTGTGGTCAGCCCCGGCGTCAGGTGGCGTGCATGAAAGTTGTCGTCAAATCCCATCACGGATATATCTTGCGGAATGCGTAAACCCCGCTCTTTTAGCGCCAATATCACGCCGGCGGCGATGTCATCATCCCCGGCGAAAATGGCAGAAATTTGGCGTCCAGAATCCAGCAGATTCAGGGTTTCATCATAACCAAACTGCTCAAGAAATTCACCATGCACCACGTGGACCGTGGATTTGGCCAACCCGGCCTTGGTGATGGCTGCGTCAATCCCTGATAACCGCGCCCGCGTATCGCGATATGCCAACGGGCCGGAAAGATGGACAATATCGCGATGTCCGCTTTCCAACAGATACCGGATTGCGGCTTTTGCACCGCCAAAATTATCAACCTTGATCACTGCGCGGGCCAGCCCCGATTGATCCCCGCCAATCATGATAACCGGAATGTTCGCGCTTTTGATAATCGCGGCCACATCATCGCGCACCGGGTTTTCAAGATAGAGCACCAGCCCGTCACAAGCCCGGTCAATCAGTTCCATGATCGCATTTGATTCGTCCGCCTGATCAGCGAAACCGCTGCAAATAATCATGCTTTTATCAGCCGCGCGGCAAGCCGCCTGACTGCCGCCCACCATCTGCGCATAAAACGGGCTGCCAACATCAACAACCACATTCCCGATAATATTGGAACGATTGGAACGCAACGCCCGCGCCATGGTGTTGGGGCGATACCCCAGCTTAGCAACAGCCGCCGCCACCAACTCCCGTTTTTCCACAGAAACATAGCCCTGCCCCGCAACCACACGCGATACCGTGGATTTCGAAACACCGGAGTGTTTTGAGACATCTTTGATCGTGACCAAGTTGGCAACCTTATGTTATAATAACACTGTGGGATCGTTCCCTCATATATACTTGTTTAGAATTAACTTGCTGTCAAGGTGGTAAATACTGCGCGCGATTCAAGGGGTGGATTTCAGTTGGGAAGTCAGCAAAAAGATGGTGTAACACACCGGAGAAAACCATGAATAAATTTCCTGTCGGGATGAAAATCTATAGCAATGACTGGCTGTTGAAATACCGGATGTCTCCGGTTCAGATTGCGGCGTTTCTGGCTGAGATGGGTATCAATTTTGTGATCACCCATAGCCAGCATTTACCCATGCAGGATAACGCAGTTTCAAGCGCGATGTCAGCCGCAGACAGCGCCCGCTATACTATTGAAACTGATATGGAATTTCGTGATGAACTGCGAAAATGCGGCATCAGATATTTTGCCTGTATGAATGTCGGATTTGACCCGCAGGCGGCGCGCGAAAACCCTGAATGGTTGCCCGTTGACCAGCATGGCCGTTTGGGCGATCAGACCGATTGGTATGTTGGCATTCCGCCCTCAAACCACGCATTTATTGATCATAAATCCCGGCAACTTTGCCGAGCAGTTGAGGCGTTGCAGCCCGATGGTATCCACCTTGGTTTTGCCCGCTGGCCGGGGTTCTGGGAAACATGGTTACCCGGAATGCCCGCCAAAGATCTGAGGGGATTTTGCTATGCCCCAGCCAGCATGCAACAATTTTCTGAATGGGCAGGGCTGGATATTCCGACCAATGATTCGGTTGCCTGCGCAACGATGATTAATGCAAGTTATCGCGCGTTATTCACCGATTGGAAATGCGCCGTAACCGGGCAGATGATTGGGCAGCTCAAGACAGCGGCACGGGGGATTATGCCTCAAATTCCGGTTGCCATAAACACCGTCCCCTTTGATATATCAGAACTGAATGGCGCTGTTGAGCAGGTCTTGGGGCAGCGCCACAGCACGCTTGCGGATACTGTCGATTTTTTCGAAGTAATGGCGTATCACCAGATTTTGCGGCGCAGTATTAACTGGCCGGCGCAGATCTCAGCGCGCATAAAGCAGCGCACGGGCCAAACCACCTATTGCACCTTGCAAACCGGGGTGCATTACCTGTCGGGGATGCACAAAAATGCTGGCCGTGCAGGCCGGATCACAGCGGCTGATTTTGCGAAAATGGTTGAAACCGTGCTGTCCGCCGATCTTGACGGGCTTTGCTTCTTTTCCCTGTCGGATTTTCTTGGTGGGCCGGATTCGGCAGCGTTTGCTGATATCGTAAGGGCAATATAGCGACGCGTTAAACACCGGATATCTTGCGCATCTTTCGGGCTAAATTTTACACATCATCCAATAACTGCATAGGTGATCGACAATTGGTATTGGCGCATTTGGTTTTCCCGACCTATAGTTCGCATCTTGGTTTCAATTGGGAGAAGACTATGAAGATGTTTGGAAAGTTGGTTTCGGCTGGTGCATTTAGCGTTGTTTTGGCGGCGGGTGCGCAGGCGCAATCTATTAATATAGCCTATGACGCGGACCCGGTATCGCTGGACCCGCATGAGCAGTTGTCTGGCGGCACATTGCAGTTATCGCACATGACTTTTGACCCGCTGCTGCGCTGGACGCAGGATCTGGGTTTTGAAGCACGTCTGGCCACGAGCTGGGAGCAAATTGACGAAGACACCATGCGGTTTCACCTGCGCGAAGGTGTGAAATTCCACTCGGGCGCTGAAATGACAGCGGCTGATGTGCAGTGGACGTTTAATCGCCTGAAAGAAAGCGAAGACTTTCGCGGGATTTTTGCGAACTTCACCTCGCTTGATGTGGTTGATGATTACACGATTGATCTGAACACTGACGGAGTTTACCCGCTGGTGCTGCACACAGCGACTTATATTTTTCCGATGGATTCGGCGTTTTACACAGGCACCGATGATAACGGCAACGAAAAATCGGCCATTGTGAAACATGGTGACAGCTTTGCCTCGCGCAATATTTCTGGCACTGGCCCTTATATCGTGACCGAGCGTGAGCAAGGTGTTCGCATGGTATTTGAACGCTTTGGCGATTATTGGGATACAGATAGCCCCGGTAATGTGCAGACCATCGTGCTGACACCGATCAAAGAAGACCCGACACGGGTTGCGGCATTGTTGGCTGGTGACGTTGATTTCATTGCGCCTGTGCCACCAAATGACCACGCGCGCCTTGACGCGGATGATTCAGTGAACCTGATCACCATGCCGGGCACCCGGATCATTACCTTTCAAATGAACCAGGAACGCAACGTTGCATTGCAAGATGCGCGCGTGCGTTTGGCGATTGATTATGCGATTAACAATGCAGCCATTGTTGAGCGGATCATGAAGGGTTTTGGCACAGTTGGCGGTCAAGCCAGCCCTGCGGGTTATCTTGGTTATGACGCGGCGCTTGCACCACGTTTTGACCTTGAAAAAGCCAAAGAGCTGATGGCCGAAGCTGGTTATGCTGACGGGTTTGAATTGTCGATGATGGCACCCAACAACCGCTATGTGAACGATGAGAAAATCGCGCAAGCTGTTGCGGGTATGCTGGCACAAATCGGCATTACTGTTGATCTGAAAACCATGCCAAAGGCCCAATACTGGCCTGCATATGATGAGCGTTCAGCTGATATGATGATGATCGGCTGGCATTCAGACACCGAGGATTCGGCCAATTTCCACCAGTTCCTGTCACATTGTTTTGACGAGGAAACCGGCAATGGTCAGTATAACTCGGGCAACTATTGCAACGCTGAGGCTGACGCATTGATGGCGCAAGCCAACACAACGGTTGATGCCGCAGAACGTGCTGCACTGTTGCAACAGCTTGAAGGTATTCTTTATGAGGAAGCCGCCTTCATTCCGTTGCATTGGCAGAACCTGTCATGGGGCGCGCGTAATGGCGTTAATGCAGGTGCAATCGTTAATGCACTGAACTTCCCGTATTTTGGCGACCTAGTGGTTGACTAAACCGGACTAACGACCAGCGGCGGGCCTTGGGCTTGCCGTTGGTTATCCTTATTTATATGCCAGAATGCCACCGGGTTTGGTGCATACGGGCATAACACATCCCTCCATCAGCAAAGTGCGCGCGATGTTTGCATATCTTGTGAAAAGAATATTCCAGGCCGCTGCGGTAATGTTTGTGATCTCGATCATCAGCTTTGCCATTCAGGATAATCTGGGCGACCCTCTACGGGAATTGGTTGGCCAATCAGTTTCTGAAAAAGTCCGCGATGAACTGCGCGAAGAATTAGGGCTGAATGACAGCTTTATTGTGCAATACACCCGCTTTGCCAAAAAGGCATTACGCGGTGATCTTGGCATTTCTTATTTCTATAAAGAGCCGGCGCTGACTGTAATTCTGAAAAAACTGCCCGCCACGCTGGAACTGGTGTTGGGGGCGTCCTTTATCATTATTGGCCTGTCGATCCCGTTGGGGGTTTACACAGCCATCAGGCCCAATGCCTTGTTAAGTAAGGCCATAATGGGAATAAGCATTGTCGGCATTTCCATCCCGGTGTTTCTGACCGCCATTTTGATGATCTATTTCTTTGCGGTGGAGCTGCGAATACTGCCCTCATTTGGGCGCGGTGAAATTGTCAATGTGTTTGGCTATTGGAAAACCAATTTTGTCACTTGGGACGGCATAAAACATATCATCATGCCCTCAATCGCGCTGGCCAGCATTATGTTGCCGCTGTTTATCCGGCTGATTAGATCGGAAATGATGGAAACGCTGCAATCTGATTATGTGCGTTACGCATGGGCCAAGGGCCTTAAGGCGAAACGGATCTGGTTTTTACATGCGCTGAAAAATACTATGTTGCCGGTGATCACGGTGGGCGGGGTGCAAATTGGCACTATGGTTGCTTATACGATCCTGACCGAAACCGTGTTTCAATGGCCCGGCATGGGGTTCATGTTTTTGGAGGCGGTGAACCGGGTCGATACCCCCCTGATCGTGGCTTATCTGATTGTGGTCGGGTTTATTTTTGTGGTGACAAACACGCTTGTTGACCTGCTTTATGGCTTGGTAAACCCCACCGTTAAATTGGCGAGGATGGGCGCATGAGCACCGGTACCCTTTCCCGCTGGGCGCGGTTCAAACGCTCCAACCTGGTTTATGATTTCTTTCATAACAAGGTGGCGATGGTCAGCTTTTTGATCTTTGCGGTTTTTTTGACCGCTACGATTTTTGCGCCGCTGATCGCGCCGTTTGACCCGTATGATCCGCTGCAAATCAACATTATGAATTCTGAACTGCCGCCAAGCTGGCAGGATGGCTCAGACCCGCAATTTGTGCTGGGCACCGATGATCAGGGCCGCGATTTGTGGAGCGCCATTTTGTATGGCACCCGTATCTCGCTGATCATTGGCATTTGCGCGGTGGCGTTGCAGGCCTTTCTGGGCATCAGCATTGGCTTGATTGCCGGTTATGTTGGTGGGCGCACCGACAGTATTTTGATGCGCATCGCTGATATTCAACTGTCGTTTTCCACCCTGATGGTGGCGATTATTGTGCTGGCGGTTACCAAAGCAATTTTTGGCAGCCAGAGCTTTAACGAATATGCGCTGATCATGCTGGTGCTTGTCATTGGCGTGGCCGAATGGCCGCAATATGCGCGCACCGTGCGGGCCACGGTTTTGGCGGAAAAGAAAAAGGAATATGTCGACGCGGCCAAGGTGCTGGGCTTTGGGCCAATTCGCATTATGCTGCGCCATATCCTGCCCAATTCCGTATCGCCAATTTTTGTGATCTCGACGGTGCAGGTGGCCAACGCGATTATTTCCGAGGCGTCGCTGTCGTTTCTGGGGCTGGGTATGCCGGTGTCGCAGCCCTCGCTCGGGTCGCTGATTGCCAGCGGGCAAAGCTATATTATGTCGGGCAGTTGGTGGATGACCGCGATCCCCGGCTTTTTTCTGGTGCTGCTGGTGCTGGTCATTAACCTGTTGGGTGATTGGCTGCGCGATGTGCTGAACCCCAAACTTTATAAAGGATAGATCATGTCGCTTTTATCTGTCCGCGATCTTGTGGTGAAATTCGCCATGCGCCACCAAACCCTGACGGCGCTTGACCATATCAGCTTTGAGCTGGCGCAGGGCGAACGCCTTGGCATTGTTGGGGAATCTGGCGCGGGGAAATCCATTACCGGCTTTGCCATTTTGAACCTGCTCAGCCAGCCCGGTTTTATCGGCGGGGGTAAAATCATGTTTGACGGCACGGATATGGCAGCGCTTAGCGCTGAGGAAATGCGCCTGATCCGTGGTGACCGCATTGCGATGATCTTTCAAGATCCGATGGTCACGCTGAATCCGGTGCTGACCATTGGCCAGCAAATGGTTGAGACCCTGCAAGCGCACCGCAAAATATCGCGCCGGGACGCCGAAAAAATCGCCGTCGTAAAACTGCGTGAGGTGTATATTCCGGCCCCCGAGGAACGCCTGAGCCAATATCCGCACGAGTTGTCGGGCGGGATGCGCCAGCGGATTATCATCGCCATTGCGCTGCTGCTGGACCCGCAGTTGATTATTGCGGACGAACCCACCACGGCGCTGGATGTAACCATTCAGGCCGATATTATGGAACTGTTGTTGGAGCTGTGCAAAAGCAACAAGGTAAGCCTGATCCTGATCACCCATGATCTGGGCGTTGTGTCACAAATGACTGAACGAACACTGGTGATGTATGCCGGTAAAATCATCGAGAGCGGGCGCACGCGGGAAATTGTCAACGACCCACAGCATCCCTATACGCAAGGGTTGATTAACGCGTTGCCCCAGCAAACCGTGCCGGGGCAACAGCTCAAGCAAATTCCGGGTAATATGCCGGGGTTGGGGGCGTTGCCCTCGGGCTGTGCCTTTCATCCGCGCTGTGATTTTGCCACGGATATCTGTAAAACCACCGTGCCCGAATTTGTCAGCTTTGGTGGCGTTAAGGTGGCCTGCCACGAGGTTGCGCGCCTGCACCAAACCAAAGAAGCGGAGCAGCAAGATGGTTGAGCAACGCGCCCCCGATCTGATCGAAATCAAAAACCTTGAAAAACGCTTTGCGCTGGACGAAGGGTTTTTGGAAACGGTTAAATTCCGTCATGGCAAGATTACGCGCGAAAAACGCGAGGTGCATGCGGTTAATAATGTCAGCCTGACCGTTCGCAAAGGCGAGGCCCTGTGCGTGGTTGGCGAATCGGGTTGCTGGAAATCCACATTGGCGCGGCTGGTGGTTGGCTTGCTAAAGCCCAGCACTGGCGAAATATTATATAGCGGTGAGCGGATCGACAATTTATCAGCCCGGAAAATGCTGCCCTATCGCCAGAAGATGCAGATGATTTTCCAAAATCCCTATGCCTCGCTGAACGCGCGGATGAGCATCGAACAAGCGCTTTATGAGCCGGTAAAAGTGCATAACCCGCGTATGTCACGCGCCGAGATTTTTGACAAAGTAACCAACGTTATGCAAGCCGTGGGCGTGGACCCTAGCTGGGCCAAACGTTACCCGCACGAATTTTCCGGCGGTCAGCGCCAGCGCATTGCCATTGCGCGCGCTTTGATGATGGACCCCGAATTTGTGATCGCGGATGAACCGATCTCAGCGCTTGATGTCTCAATACAAGCGCAGGTGCTGAACCTGATGCTGGAGGCCAAGGAACAGCGCGGCCTGACGTATTTGTTTATCACCCATGACCTGTCGGTGGTGCAGCATTCTTGCACTCGTATGGCGGTGATTTCTCTGGGCAGCCTATGCGAATTGGCTGATACCAAAACCCTGTTTGAAAACCCCAAACACCCCTATACGCAGGCGCTGCTAAGCGCGGTGCCCAAGCTGAGCGACGAGGCCCCGAGCCATATTCGCTTGAAAGGCGAGATCCCTACGCCTATTAACCTGCCACCGGGTTGCCCGTTTGAAAGCCGCTGTGTGCATGCCAATGCGCGTTGCCTGGCTGAGCAACCCGCACCGGTCCAAAAACCGGATGGCGCAGTGGTGGCGTGCCATGCGGTTGAAGAAGGCCGCATTGATTAATGGAGGAATACAGTGGAAACCCGCTGGTTAAAAAATTATGAAACCCTTGCCGCGCTCAAGAATTTCTCGCGCGCGGCTGAGGAATGTAATGTTAGCCAACCAGCATTTAGCCGCCGTATCCGCATGCTCGAAGCCGAAATAGGCGTGGAGCTGATCAACCGCCAAACCCTGCCCCTAACCCTGACCCCGGCTGGCGAAGTGTTTTTGATGCAGGCCGGAAAAATATTGCAAATCTATACGGAAACGGTTGAGCGTTGTCAGATTGTCGATGCCGCCGCAGCGGATGTAATCCGGTTTGCCACCACCCAATCGCTTTATCTTACCCATTATGAAAAATTCATAAAACCGCTTGTGGAAAACGGTGGGCTGGATATTGACCTCAATTCAACCACTTGGGTGGCTGACCAGTTTGTAAGCGCTTTGCAGCAGCGTTATTGCGATGTGATTCTAACCTATTGGCACCCGTCGATGGATTTTCTGGCACCGCTGGAAGTGGCAAAATGTGATTATATTGTTGTTGCGCGCGATAAACTTGTTCCCGTGGTCAAAAACAGTAAAGCCGCCGAAAAACTGCCCGGAGACAGCCGAAACCCGATACCGGTTCTGGAATACGGCGCGATCTCGACCCTGGGCACGGTTGTGTCCAGCATTTTAAACAAACAAATCAACCCGCCATCGGTTCTTGTCGTCAGCCGCAATAGTCAGGCACTTGGTCTGAAAGCAATGATCCTGCAAGGCTTTGGCATGGGATGGTTGCCCATGGAGCTGTGCAAAGCTGAACTCGACGCTGGCGCCATACAACCCGCAGGCGGAAACGAGTTCGAGGCTGACCTCGAAATTAGGCTATATAAAGACAGCGAAAATACAAATATCCATCTTAAGAACCTTTGGGACAGAATTCAAAATGCCACAACCAACGACATTGGGCAAAATGTGGTGAATATTGGCATGACAAACAGGTCCTAACCCTTTGGGCGGTATCATTTGCTTGCCCCGCGCGCGTCTATTTTCAACCGCCCCGCAGGCAGGCCGTTTTCCACCAACCCGATTTCTGCCTGAAGATTGCTTACCGGACAAACATGATTGGGCAAAATTCGGACAATTTCCCCGATTTCCGGTTTCTTTGCGCACCCCCCAAGATCAAGAAACCCGTGTTCTTCTGCCAATGCAAAAATACGCGCGTCGGGATAATCGACCAACAGGCCAAAACCCTCCAACCCGCCGGTATCGCCGGTATCGCTGGTTAATACCTTGGAACCGGCATCAATAATGGCACGGTTGGGCGCAGCATTGCTGACAACGGTGGCATGGACAAAAAGCGCGCAGTCTTTTTGCGTGGCCGCGCCCGCCGCGATCATCATCAGGTCATTATATATATAAGTCCCCGCCCGATATTCGGTTTCGCCTGTCTGGCCAAGAGTTGCCATCCCGGGGGTTCCACCCGCAGATACTCGGTTTATTTCAAGGCCGTTCCCGGCACAAAGCCTGCGGGTTTCAGCCACAAATTCACGCGTTGGCGCAGGGTTGCCAGCGGGGGCATATGTCATCAACCCGTCAAATTTCAGGCCCGGTAATTCATCAATTAACGCCGCCAATTCTGCGGCTTGGGTCGGGGTAACCACGCCAGAGCGCTCCCGCCCGGTATCACATTCCACCAGCACAGCGATCATGGCCGGTGTGCCAGCCATGGCCTCGGATAAGAACTGCGCCACCAC
>CAZSSS010000030.1:0-11093 GCA_964609255.1 uncultured Rhodobacterales bacterium | reverse complement strand
ATTCCTCGCAAATGATCGCGAAATCGCCGAAGATGCCTGGGCCGGTGATATCATGGGCATCCCCAATCACGGCCAATTGCGCATCGGTGACAGCCTGACCGAGGGCGAGGATATCCGCTTTACCGGCATCCCGTCTTTTGCGCCGGAATTGCTGCAAACCGTGCGGGCATTGGACCCGCTAAAGGCCAAACATCTTGAAAAAGCGCTGAAGCAATTTGCGGAAGAAGGTGCGAGCAAAGTTTTTAAACCCATGATCGGTTCGGGCTGGATTGTCGGGGTTGTCGGGGCGTTGCAATTTGATGTTCTCACCAGCCGGATTGAGCTTGAATACGGCCTGCCCGTGCGGTTTGAGCCGACCCAATACCAATCGGCCCGCTGGCTGTCTGGCCCCAAGGATAAGGTGGATGCTTTTATCAATGCCAACAAGGGGCAAATGTCAAATGACCATGACGGTGACCCGGTTTATTTAACACGATTACAATGGGATATAGACCGTGTTGAACGTGATTTCCCCGAATTAACGCTGAGCGCAACCAAGGAAATGCAGATGTAGGGTGCGTAGTTTCCACGCACCGGTCCTCTAATCTACAAACGCCTTTTCGATCACAAAATCACCGGGTTCGGAATTTGACCCCTCAACCATCCCTGCTGCCTCACAAATCTCTTTGTGCTCTTTCAGCATCGCCATTGACCCACAGATCATCACGCGGTCGGTTTCCGGCGAAAGCGGCGCGCCGGTTGCCGCTTCAAAGCGCCCATCGTTCAGCCAATCAGTCATGCGACCCATTTGGTCATAATCCTCACGCGTGGTGGTGCTGATCAGGCGCAGCTTGTCACCGACCAATTCCTGCAACAGCTCATCGGATTTGATTTCGGCCATCAGATGTTTGCCATAATCCAGCTCGGCTATATCACGGCAGGTTTGGGTCAGGATAACCTCGTCAAACTTTTCATAGGTTTCGGGATCACGAATGGTGCTGGCAAAGGGCGCAATCCCCGTGCCTGTGGAAAACAGAATAAGCCGTTTTCCAGCCGTTAACGCGTCATGCACCAATGTGCCCACAGGTTTTGGCCGTATCAAAATATGTTCCCCGACTTTCAGGTGCTGCAACCGGCTGGTCAGCGGACCGTCGGGAACTTTGATTGAATAAAACTCCAGCTCCTCATGCCAATTCGGGCTGGCAATGGAATATGCCCGCGTCAGGGCTTTGTCGCCATTTGGCAGGCCGATCATGGCAAATTCGCCCGAGCGAAACCGGAAACCCGCAGGGCGTTCGCAAGTAAAGGAAAACGTTTTATCGGTCCAATGCCTTACGGAGGTGACCAGCAGCCGTTCCAGGCCACGATATATTTTGGGTTCATCATCAAGCATTACGGCCTCTTGTGTCATTTAGATTTGATATAAGCGGCAAAGCGCCTCAAGAAAAGTAGAATAACGTTCTTTTTTACGGTTGAGATTGACCTATGTCAGCTAAATCGCTAACTAGGCATCACTAGGAATGGTGACAATACGGTCACCGACGCCGCGTTATCATTGCGGCATATTTTTGACCGCAGTAAACGGAAAAACATGACAAAATTTAGTGACCTGAACCTCGACCCGAAGGTTCTTAAAGCAATAGCCGACACAGGCTATGAAACCCCTACCCCCATTCAGGCAGCGGCGATTCCCCACGCGCTGGAGGGCAAGGATGTTCTTGGCATCGCCCAGACAGGCACCGGCAAAACCGCATCTTTTACCTTGCCGCTGATCACCATTCTGGCCAAGGGCCGCGCCCGTGCGCGTATGCCGCGCAGCCTGATTCTGTGCCCGACGCGCGAATTGGCGGCGCAAGTGGCGGAAAATTTCGAAAACTATGCCAAATACCATAAATTAAGCATGGCGCTGCTGATTGGCGGCGTAAGCTTCAAGGATCAGGATCGCCTGATTGACCGTGGCGTTGACGTGCTTATTGCCACACCGGGCCGGTTGCTTGACCATTTTGAGCGCGGCAAACTGATGCTGACAAATGTGCAAATCATGGTGGTAGATGAGGCCGACCGGATGCTTGACATGGGCTTTATCCCCGATATTGAGCGCATCTTTAAGCTAACACCCTTCACCCGCCAAACCTTGTTCTTCTCAGCAACGATGGCCCCGGAAATCACCCGGATTACCGAAGAATTCCTGCACAACCCTGTGCGGGTTGAAGTGGCCCGTCAGGCAACCACATCTGAGACCATCACCCAAATGGTGTGCGAATTCACGCCCAGCCGCAAGGACCGCACCGCCAAGGAAAAACGCGACCTTATGCGCGCCATTATGACCGCTGAGGGCGATGCTCTGACCAACGCGATTATCTTTTGTAATCGCAAAGTAGACGTTGATATTGTTGCAAAATCCCTGAAAAAACACGGGCTGGACGCCAACCCTATTCACGGTGATCTGGACCAGATGACCCGGATGAAAATTCTTAATTCTTTCCGTGACGGAGAATTAAAATTTCTTGTGGCCTCAGACGTGGCGGCGCGCGGGCTTGATATCCCGAATGTAAGCCATATTTTCAATTTTGATGTGCCAATACATGCCGAGGATTACGTGCATCGAATTGGCCGCACCGGCCGCGCGGGGCGCAAAGGCAAGGCAATCACAATCGCGGCGCCCTTCAACAAAAAACATCTGATTGCGATTGAAGAATTGGTGAAACAGGAAATTCCACGAATGGACAACCCGCTGGCAAAAGCCGTGCATGAAAAACCCGCGGCCAAACCGCAGCCCGCAAAAGCCGAAAAACCTGCTGAGACAGCGCCAAGAGCCGAGCAACCCCAAAAACGAGAACAACGCCAGCCGCGCCAAGATAATCGTCGTGGCGGCCAACGGCCAATGGGTTTGGGCGACCATATGCCCGCGTTTATGACCCGTCCGGTAAAGCTGTCAGCTGACCGCGATGGTGTTGCACCGGTTGCAGAAACCCCTGAAATTTCCGAAATCAGTGAAACCAAAACGGTGGCCGAAGCACCCGCAATTCAGGAAAAGCCAAAGCGTAAACCGCGCGCCAAGGCCAAAGCCCTTGTTGAGGAAAATGCAGTAGAAGCGACTGAAAACAACCCGGAATCCAGTGAGCCGGAAAAACCCAAACGCAAGCCGCGTGCCAAGGCCAAAGCACCAGAGGCAGAACCCACTGAGGCTGCGCCGGAAAAGCCAAAACGTAAACCTCGGGCCAAGGCAAAAGCCCCGGCTGAGGAAACCGAAACGGTAGACGAAAAACCAAAGCGCAAACCACGCGCCAAGGCCAAAGCCCCCGTTGAAGACATCGAAACCCCAAAGGAAAAGCCAAAACGCAAGCCGCGCGCCAAGGCAAAACCAGTGGAGCCGGTTGTTGAGGTTGCCACGCCAATAGCCGCCCCCGAAAAACCCAAAAAACGCGCGCGCATTTCAGCCAAAGCGCCGACAGCTGACGAATAACCACAAAAGATATTCTGGCAAAGGTGTATCCATGCAAGACGAAAACCCCGTTAATCCACGGATTGTGATCGCCAGCTTGTGGGTCACGATGCTGTTTATCTTTGCCTATGTTGATATTTTTGCGCTTTTTCGGGCGGATGTGCTGAATGACGCGCTTAGTGGCCGCGTTGCGGTGTTTGAGGTCAGCCAGATGTTTTTGGCGCTCACCACCCTATATGTTATTATTCCCAGCCTGATGATTTTCCTGACACTGGTATTGCCACGCCAAATCAACCGTTGGGCAAATGTCATTCTGGCGGTGGTTTACATCATTACAATTGCAGGTGGCGCGGCTGGCGAAACCTGGGTCTATTATCTGATGGGCAGCGCGGTTGAGGTGATCTTGCTCGCCATTCTGGTATGGCGAGCATGGAAAACCCTGTAATAGGCTGATTATTCAGCCACCATCCGGTTAATCAAAACCGTGCAAACCGGCTTTTTGCCAATCGCGGTTTTGCACACACGGTTGCTGGCGCGCGCCACGATCATTTCAACCGCCTCGTCGTCATTCAACGCGCCGCGCTTGGCTTTGCGCAGGTCGTTTTCGATGGCTTCCTCAAGCAAGCCGTCCAAACCGTTTTTGGCGTTTTTGGCGTCCGGCAACCCGTGCCCCTCAGCCCAAACACCGTCGATCAAGCCCTGATCATCATCGATCATCAAGCTGACAACCACATGCCCGCGCATGGCGAATTGCAGCCGTTGGCGCACAACGCCATCCATGGCACCAATCAGCACGGTTCCGTCCAGATACATCCGGCCACTATCGATATGGTCAAGGGTTTTGCCCGCAGCCGTGATGTCGATCATCACCCCGTTTGGCGCAATGACAGCCTTGCGGCCATTGCCCTCAGACAGAATTGCGTGTTCACGCAAATGGCGATATTCGCCGTGCATCGGGACCACCAGATCAGGGTTTAACAGCCGTTGCAGCTCCAACAAATCGGGGCGGTTGGCGTGGCCGGATACATGATAACGATCATCACCCGACACCACATTAACGCCTTTTTCAGCAAACATATTATGAATGCGCCCAACCCCGATTTCATTACCCGGAATGGTTTTTGAGGAAAACAAAAACGTGTCACCCTCCTTCATTTCAAGCCCGCGATATTTGCCCTGCGCCAGTTGCGCAGACGCCGCGCGGCGTTCGCCTTGTGACCCTGTTGCCAACACCATCAATTGATCGCGCGGAATGTCTTTGGAATCTTCCAGATCAACAATTGGCGGGAAATCCTTAAGAACACCTGTGCTTTGGCCGGTGCCGATCATTGTGCTCATGGCGCGGCCAACAACCACAACGGAACGCCCGGCATCAACCGCCGCCTGCGCCAGTGTTTTCAGGCGGGCCACATTGCTGCCAAAGGTGGTGGCGACAACCATGCCGGTGGCGGCCTTCATCATTTCAGTGATCGCCGGTGGCAGGCTCGATTCTGACCTTCCCGGTTCTTTGGAAAACACATTGGTGCTGTCACAGACAAACGCCATGATGCCGCCCGCTGCGATGTCTTGCATCAGCTTGGCGTCAAAGGCTTCGCCTACGACCGGATCTGTGTCAATTTTGAAATCGCCCGAATGGAATACCCGCCCTGCGGCGGTATCAATCACCAAGGCTGACGCCTCGGGGATGGAATGTGAAATGGGCACAAAGCCAACCTTAAACGGCCCGACCTCAACGGTTTCGGGCCACATGCCCACCTCAACCACCATGTTGCTGTCTTGGCCTGCACGGTCCATTTTGTTGCGCGCAATGGCGGCGGTAAAGGCGCGGCAGTAAACTGGCGCTTGCAGCTGCGGGAACAAATGCCCCAGCGCGCCTATGTGATCTTCATGGGCGTGGGTGATAAATATCGCCTCCAGCCGGTCGGCGCGATCAACGATATAGGATGGGTCAGCCATAATCAGGTCAACGCCGGGGCTGCTTTCCATATCGGGAAAGGCCACGCCTACATCCACAAGGATAAATTTTTCATCATTTGCAGGGCCATAGCCATACAAATACATATTCATGCCGATTTCTCCTGCGCCACCAAGGGGAAGGTAAATCAGCCGGTCTTTTTTGCTCATATCATTTCTTTCTGTTCAGAGCCGCAATCAACACCAGACCATGCACGGTCAAATCCGTGTCCAGATGGTCAAACATATCGGTGCCTTGCGCAAATAAGGGTGAGAGGCCGCCGGTGCCGATGATTTTCATCACCTGACCGCGTTCCTCTGCAATACGTTTACATATGCCTTCAATCAGCCCAATGTAACCCCAGTAAATGCCCGATTGCATACAGGCATAGGTATTTGTGCCAACAACCATGTCGGGTTGGGTGACATCAATATGGGGCAAGGCCGCTGCCGCGTGGTGAAAGGCCTCTAGGCTGACATTAACGCCGGGGCTGATCACGCCGCCAACATAAGCGCCATCATGATCCGCCACATCAAAGGTGGTGGCGGTGCCAAAATCAACGATAATCAGATTGCCGCCATATCTATCAAACCCCGCCACGCAATTCACCAGCCGATCGGGGCCAACGCCGGCATGGGGGTCAACGCGCGGCGCGGGGCCGATATTGACCTCGGGCTTGCCCACCACCATCGGGCGGCAGTTGAAATAGCGGTCACACAGCACCCGCAGGTTATAAACCACGCGCGGCACGGTTGACGAAATGATCACCTCGTTAATTTTGCCGGTGATATTGGCGTGGGTCATCAGGTGTTTAAGCCAGACAAAATATTCATCCGCCGTGCGGGTATGATCAGAGCTACAGCGGAATTCAGCCAAAAATTCAGTGCCATCATGCACCGCAAATACAGCGTTGGTATTACCAACATCAATTGCCAATAACATATGGTTTCCTTTCAGAAAAACACCTCAGCGGCAGGTAAAACCATGCGGCCTTTGGCGGTGATTAGCACCAATGCGCCGGTGTCGTCTATGGTTTCGAATGTTCCGGTTTCAATGCCGTCGGGCAGGCGCGCATAGATTACCTCGCCAAGCCTTGTGGCTTTTTGCAGCCATGCGGTGCGGATTGTGGCAAACCCAAAGCGGCGCATTTGTTGTTC
The DNA here is from genome assembly GCA_964609255.1 of uncultured Rhodobacterales bacterium. Lineage (GTDB taxonomy): Bacteria > Pseudomonadota > Alphaproteobacteria > Rhodobacterales > Rhodobacteraceae > UBA3077. The sequence goes on along the minus strand of CAZSSS010000030.1, from coordinate 4,558 downwards.
ATATCGCTCAAAACTGGTGGCAAGAACCGCTAGGAAATCCTCAGCGCTGACATGGCTGGCAATCACAGTTTTCAGGGCAATCGGCGGCAGTGCAGTTGGTTCCAGTTTGGCAATATCGGGTGCTTTGGCGAGGTTCACACCAATGCCGATCACAATCGCCCCCTTGGCGCTGGCCAGCAGAATTCCGGCAATTTTGCGGCCCCTAACCAACACATCATTTGGCCATTTCAGGCTGATATCAGCCGCGCCAAAGGCCTCCAACGTATCATGCAATGCCAGCGCGGCGATGAAAGAACGCTGCGCCAATGCTTGCATATCCTCGGCTGAGTGCATCAGCAGGCTGGCAGCAAAATTGCCCTTTGGCATTTCCCAAACCTTGCCACGCCGCCCTGTGCCTGCGGTTTGGCTGTGGGCCAATATCCACTGGTCGCCAGTATTTATACGCCGCGCGGCCTCCAGATTGGTGCTGTCAACACTGTCCAGAATAACCCGCCCAAGATGTGCGGGCCAATCGGCCATTAGTTTAGCAGGCTAATGGCGGCGGCTTTTGCCATGCTTTCAACACCAAATAAATTGATGATGCCAAACACCATTGCCCCGGCAGATGCCGCAAGAAAACCCAAATGCAGCAGGGGCATTTTGGCATCCAGCGGGTCGGTTTCTTCGCCAAAATACATGATGTAAATGATGCGCAGATAATAAAATGCCGCAATGACCGAGGCGATAACCCCCGCGATGGCCAGCCATGCCATATCAGCCCGAACGGCTGCGTTCAGCACATAAAACTTGCCGAAAAAGCCAACCAGCGGCGGCAGGCCCATCAGGCTGAACATCAAAACCGCCAGCGCCATGGCCTGCCCCGGGGCCTGCTTGGAATAAAGCGCCAGCGCGTTGATGTCTGTCACCGCACGACCATCGCGCGACATGTTCAAAATGAACGCAAAAACGCCAATATTTGTGGTCACATAGATGGCCATATAGATCAGCATATTGGTCACGCCCAGCTGTGTGCCAGCCGCCAGCCCCATCAACGCAAAACCCATATGCCCGATCGAGGAATACGCCATCAAGCGTTTGATATTGCGCTGACCAATCGCAGCGATAGACCCGATAAACATCGACAGAACCGAAATAAACGCAATGATTTGCTGCCAATCGGCAATGGCGTTGCCAAAGGCATCAAACAACACCCGCGCAAACATTGCCATCGCCGCAACTTTGGGAGCGGTGGCAAAGAACATGGTTACAGGCGTTGGCGAGCCTTCATAAACATCCGGTGTCCACATATGAAACGGCGCGGCGGAAACCTTGAACGCCAAACCTGTTGACATGAATACAAGGCCAAACAACACGCCCAGCGACATGCCCTCATTGGATATCACGTTGGTAATAGAGGTAAATTCGGTCGCGCCGGTATAGCCATAAACCAGCGACATGCCATAAAGCAAAAGCCCCGAAGACAGCGCGCCTAATACAAAATATTTCAAACCGGCTTCGGTTGATTTCACGGAATCCCGGTTGAAGGACGCGATGACATAAAGCGCCAGCGATTGCAGTTCCAACCCTAGGTAAAGCGACATCAGGTTTCCCGCAGAAACCATCATCATCATGCCCACCATTGCCAGTGCAATCAGCACCGGAAATTCAAATTTCATCAGGTTTTTGCCAACCAGAAAATCCCGCGCCAGCACCAGCATTGCCGCCGCTGACCACAGCATCAAAACCTTGGCAAAACGGGCAAACGGGTCATTAACAAACATGCCGTCAAAGGCGGTGTCAGTCCCCGCACCAGCAAAGCCGATCCAGAAACCAAGGCCGGTAAAAACCAGCGCGGTGGCCCACAAGACCCCCTCGCCTTTCTCGGATTTACTAAAAACGCCAAACATCAGCGCCGCCATGGCAAAGCCAACCAAAACCAGCTCTGGCAGGATAACATTTATATCGTTGCTAAACATGTCAGTCATCCTAATGCCCTGTAACTGCTGGCGCAGCATCGATCAGATGCGCGGTTGCTATGTTGAATTTTACGATCAAAGCATTGACCGACGGGTCGATGATATCCAACACCAATCCAGGCGCAATGCCCAGCAGAATGGTGGCGAAAACCAGCGGCGCAAACAGGAATTTTTCCCGCGTGTCCATGTCTTTAATGGTCTTGAGGCTTTCCTTGATCAGATCGCCAAACACCACGCGGCGATACAGCCACAAAGCATAACCCGCTGACAGGATCACCCCAAAGGTGGCCCCCGCCGCAACCCATGTATTGGCCTGAAACGCACCCGCAAGGGTCAGGAATTCGCCGATAAAGCCCGAGGTGCCGGGCAATCCGACATTGCCCATCGTGAACAGCATAAACACCATCGCATAGATCGGCATCCGCACCACAAGCCCGCCATAAGCATCAATTTCCCGCGTATGCATGCGTTCATAAATGGTGCCTACAGCCAAAAACAGCGCGCCCGAAATAAACCCGTGGCTGATCATTTGAAAGATCGACCCGTCAAGCCCTTGTTTGTTAAAGGTGAATATCCCCATGGTCACAAAACCCATATGCGCCACGGATGAATAGGCAATCAACTTTTTCATGTCGGTCTGCATCAAGGCAATCCGTGAGGTAATAATAATGGCCGCCACCGACAGGAAGATAACAAAATCCTGCATGAGGAAACTGGCGACCGGGAACATCGGCAAACTAAACCGCAAAAACCCGTATCCGCCCATTTTCAGCAATATCGCCGCCAGCACAATTGACCCGGCGGTTGGCGCCTGAACGTGGGCATCGGGCAGCCAGGTATGCACCGGCCACATCGGCATTTTGACAGCAAAGCTGGCAAAAAACGCCAACCACATCAGGGTTTGCGCCCCGCCGATGATTTGCCAGCCAAGCAGGCTGAAGGTCTCGGAGCTAAATTGATGGTTCAGCAAGGTTGGAATATCGGTGGTGCCCGCATCCCACCACATGGCGATCATCGCGATCAGCATCAGAACCGAGCCAAACAGCGTATAGAGAAAAAATTTGAACGAGGCATATACCCGTTCCTTGCCGCCCCAGATGCCGATAATCAGGAACATCGGGATCAGACCTGCCTCAAAGAAGACATAGAAAAGGAACAGATCAAGCGATAAAAACACCCCGATCATCAAGGTTTCAAGGATCAAAAATGCGATCATATATTCCTTGACGCGCACCTCGACCTTCCAGCTGGCCCCAATCACAATCGGCATCAGCAGCGTGGTTAGCATCACAAACAGGATCGAAATGCCGTCAACGCCCATCTTATATGTCAGCCCGGCAATCCAGTTGGCTTCCTCAACCATCTGGAATTCGGTGACCTCGGGGTCAAACTGAAACAAAATGCTGAGCGAGGCAAGAAAGGTAACCACCGTAACCGCCAACGCCACGCGTTTGGCGTTTAGCACCGCAACAGCGTCATCACCGCGCAAGAAAACCAGCAGCACAGCCGCGCCGATCATTGGCAGAAAGGTTACAAGGGAAAGTAGGTTATCCATTTAGCGCGCCCCTCGGGTAATCACAAACCATGTTATTATTGCGCCAACCCCGATGATCATCGCAAAAGCATAGGTAAACACATATCCAGACTGCCAACGGCTTGCGAGCCGCGTTAGCCACGGGATAATCCCCAATGCCAACCCGTTCAGGCCGCCATCAATGACTTTTCCATCAACCTTTTTCCACAGAAATGTGCCGAGCCGCTTGGCGGGCCGCACAAAAATCATCTCATACAGCTCATCGCAATACCATTTATTGAGCAAAAATTGATAAAGCCCGTGGTTGCGTTTTGCCAGTGCTTTGGGCGCATTCGGGTTGCGGATATAGAAATACCACGCAGTGATAAACCCGCCCAGCATGGCCACAAAAGGTGAGACCTTAACCCAGTCAGGCACCCCGTGCGCATCGTGCAGCACGTTGTTGGTGTCGTGATTGGTGTAAACCGCTTGGCCAAACCAGTCAGCCGCAAATTCAACGTCACCAAAGAAATGCGGATACCAGATCATGCCAGCAAATGCCGCGCCAATCGCCAGAACCAGCAGCGGGATCAACATCACAAGCGGGCTTTCATGGGCATGATCATGGGTGTGCTTATCGCCCTTGGGTTCGCCGTAAAACGTCATGAACATCAAGCGCCAGCTATAAAATGAGGTCATCGCGGCGGCAATCACCAGCATATAAAACGCATAGCTGCCCGAGGCGGTGCCCGCGGCAAAGGTGCTCTCAATAATTGCGTCTTTTGACAGAAATCCCGCAAAACCAATGGTGGTCAGCGGAATGCCAAAGCCGGTAATGGCCAATGTGCCGATCATCATCGCCCAGAATGTTTTGGGGATTTTATGGCGCAAGCCGCCATAATTGCGCATGTCTTGTTCGTGATGCATGGCGGTAATGACCGAGCCAGCCCCAAGGAACAACATCGCCTTAAAGAACGCGTGCGTAAACAGGTGGAACATCGCCACCTGATAAACGCCAACCCCCGCCGCCGCAAACATATAGCCAAGCTGCGACATGGTTGAATAGGCGATAACGCGTTTGATATCGGTC
>CAZSSS010000029.1:0-11117 GCA_964609255.1 uncultured Rhodobacterales bacterium | reverse complement strand
TGGTAATACTGCTACGTGGGAAGGAATGAAATGGGGCGTTGCCCTGCTGGACCCGGGGACGCGTCCAGTTGTTAATGACATGATTGATGATAACCTGGTTGATCCAGAATTTTCGGACCGCCCGGCGAACTGGGATGATGAATTTGGGTCAAAGTATATTATCTTGATGACCGATGGTGCAAACACCAATCATTATGTAATGAACAATGCCGAATGGGTTTCTAGTAAAAGGGGCTATAACTATCATGATTCAGATCCCTGGGGCACTCAGGCTAATGCGGACTATTGGGACGATAATGTATTCTATGGCAATAGCATCAACAATGCGCTGAGCATTAACAAAAACGAGGGTGATTCTCGGCTAGATCATATTTGTGATGCCGCAAAGGTTGATATTCCGGGAACCGAGCGCGATAGAATTATTATCTTTACCATTGGATTTGACGTTGCGACGGGATCATCTGCTTATAACATAATGCGCGATTGTGCATCGTCGTTTAGCAAATTTTACCATGTTACAGATTCTGACCTGAACTCAGCGTTTACGCAAATTGCGGCTTCGATTAGTAAACTGCGCCTTGTAGATTGATGGCTGATCGCATGGGGATAATTGGAAAATTCGGCAAGTTCCTGCGGGCAACTTCGGGATCGGCAACGGTGGAATTTGTGATGGTTTTTCCGGTGTTGATATGGGTGGTCTTGTCAACTTTTGAACTGGGCTGGATAACCACAAGGCAAATGATGCTGGAACGCGGCCTGAACCTGACAATCAGAGATCTGCGGCTTGGGCGTATCGCAAACCCGACCCATGAGGGTTTGAAAGAACTTGTTTGTGAGCGCGCGGCAATTTTGCGCGACTGCGTGGATTCGATCCATATGGAACTTGTGCCATTGGTCTCCGGTGTGGTGCCTTCTGGTTCCCCCAGTTGCGTTGACAGAACCGGTGAGATTGAGCCGGTTGAAAACTTCTCCTCGGGTTCTGAGGAAGACATCATGTTTGTGCGCATTTGCGTTATTGTTGATCCATTGATGCCCGGTATGGGCATTGGAACCCACCTGAACACTGATGCTTCCGGCGGGTTCTCGATGGTGGCGTATTCTGCATTCAAAAAGGAAAATTGATATGCGTGTCGCTGTATTTAGAAAATTAAGACAGATTGTTAAAGACACAAGCGGGTCCGTTACTGTCGAATTCGTGTTCTGGTTTCCGGTTTTGATGTTCTGGCTTATTGGCACAATCGTGTTTTTTGACGCATTTAAATCCCGTAGTAATCTTAATGCAGCCAATTCCACGGTCGCTGACATTATCTCGCGCAACAGTGAGGTGTCGGCCGGTTACATAAACCAGTTATCAAATATGCAAACAGCGCTGCTGCCGCGCACAGATGGTAATGGGCTGCGCATCAGCTTGATTCAATTCACCCAAGATGTAAGCGACCCGAGCGATCCGGGTGAGTATGAAGTGGAATGGTCAGCCGTGGCTGGCGCTGCCGTTGAGGTGATGGAGGACGAGGACATCAATGTCGATGTGCTACCTAACATGTATCCAGGCGAATCTATCCTGTTTGTTGAATCCTCGGTGCCTTATCAGCCGCTGACAACATTCATCGGTGTCAGCCTTATTACATTGCGCAGCGAAGTGGCGATCAGCCCGCGCTATGAATCGCGGGTGGCTTGGGTCCCTTAGGATTTTGCAGAAAACATATTGCCTGCCGGTGTTGCACCGTCTATAGGCAGCCGGTGCCGGATGGTCCGGCAGAAGTCACCGCTGACCTTCTATAAAAATACGGGAAAAATTATGACACGTGGATTACTCGCTGGCGTTATTGCCATGGCGGCAATTGTTGTTGCTTCAAATATTCTTGTTCAGTATCTGCTGGGCGACTGGCTGACATGGGGGGCGTTTACCTATCCGTTTGCTTTTCTGGTGACCGACCTTATGAACCGGCTTTATGGGGCGGCACAGGCGCGCAAAGTGGTGCTTTTTGGGTTTGTCACCGGGATTGTTTGCTCATTCATTGGCACGCAGATCATCGGTGAATTTGGCCCGTTGGTCAGTTTTCGCATTGCCATTGGCTCTGGCACTGCGTTTCTGATTGCGCAGCTTACCGATGTTGCGGTTTTCAACCGGTTTCGCGCTGGCAACTGGTGGCGCGCTCCGGTGGTATCATCGCTGGTTGGTTCCGCGCTGGATACCGCGATCTTTTTCACCATTGCTTTTTCCGGGGCATTTATCTTTTTGGATAGCGCAGAACCCAATGGATGGGCGCGTGAACTGGCACCGCTGCTAAGCCTTGGCCCCGAAATGCCCCTGTGGATAAGCTTGGCCGTTGCCGATTTTGTTATCAAAATGGTGCTGGTGCTTGTCGCTTTGATTCCCTTTAAATTAGTGGTTTCGCGCCTGCATCCGCAACATTAAGCAAAATTTTTATTGCCTTTTGATGGTTTGCGGATAACCTGTCGGTATCTGTAACTTTGAGAAAGGAGGTGCCAATGTCTTTTGGGAAATTGGAGCATATGGTTGAGGTTATTCGCGAGGTGAAAATCTAAGGGGGCAGCCCCCCTTGGGCACACATCTGGCCGTTGGATTTTCCAGCTTTGGCCACCTTCATACTCAAGTCTGGGCCGACCCGTTGCGACGGGTCGGCCCTTTCTGTATATAAATGGTATGATTTATATCGCGGAAAATATTACCCTGCAAGATTGGGAGCTATCGGAAAGCTTTGTGCGCTCCTCGGGCCCGGGTGGTCAGAATGTGAACAAGGTTTCCACCGCAGTGGAATTGCGGTTTGAGGCCGCGACCTCACCGGGTTTGCCCAATGATGTTAAAATTCGTCTGCGCAAACTGGCCGGGCGGCGTTGGACCAAAGATGGCGCGATTATCATCACCGCAGAAAAACACCGCACCCAGCCGCGCAATCGCGAATTGGCGGTGGAAAAACTGGTGGAATTGATCAAACGAGCGCTGGAACGGCCAAAACGGCGCGTCAAAACCAAGCCGACATACGGGTCGCAACAGCGCCGGATGGACAACAAAACCCAGCGCAGCAAGGTCAAGAATTTGCGGCAAAGGCCACAAAACGACGACTAGGGTGGGTATGGTTCAATAATAAAACCACGCGCGCGCGTGACTCCGCCCTGCTGCCCTGATAAAAGCAGTGGATGAATTTTAGAAATCTATGGAAATTGCTGATGCTTAGTAACCTGTTGAAATTTATACCCGTGTTTGTGTTTTTGCTTGTGGGCGGCGGGGCTTTTGCTGAGCCATGTTTGCGCGATTCCGGGGATGTTGTCGTGATCGAAGATGGCGGGCAGGTTTACCATGCACAGGTTGTTGCAAATTACATCGCCCATATCGGGGCGCGGGATCTTCGTAATTCTTCGGGGGTCCGCCTGACAAATTATGCCGCGATTTTGCAGCAAGACCGGGCCAACCTGCATAAAACCGGGCGCAATGACGGCGACGGGGCTTTTGCGGATGGCTGGGACGATCATTTTATCACCCTGCAACGCCGCTCTGAAATATCCACAGCCCGTTTTGTAACCGATTGCTGGATGTCGCCGCGTGATACGCAGGCCCTAAAAGACGCAATCGAAGACGGGCAGCCGATTGGCCTGTGGGTGTTGGCGTTTTATCAGCCTAACGGTGGTTTGGCGTTGTATATTTCCGGTGTAAATTAAGTTCAGGGCAGCCATATGATGAAAAATATGCATATATTTGCTGTTGTTACGCTGGTTTTTGTGGCGGCTTGCGGTCTGACCCCTGATCTGGGTAAACCGCTGGAACCAACCTTGATCTATACCCAAGCCCTGTCGCGCACGTCAGAACGCGCGCCGCCGTATTCGCGCCATATCGCGCAAAGCAACACCTCGTTTGGTGGGGGCTTTGCGGGCATGATAATTGGCGCAGCCGTAACCGCCACAATCAACAATGATGAACGGTTGCGCAGTCGGGTTTTTGAAATTCCCTCTCCCAGCAATGTTGATCCGGGCGCAATAATAGAGGCAATGATCGGGGATCATCTGATTAATAATTTTGGCGCGCGGCCCAACATAGGCGCGTTTTTTGCAGGCTCGGTGCGTGAAACCACCAGCGCGGAGCGCGCGCCAAAAATTGCGGAACTGGCCCGACGGCGGGGCCTGTCGGGCCTTGTTATTGATGTTGTTGCGCTTGAATTTTATGCGGATAGCACGGGGCGAAATCTGGGTCTGGTGGACGAGGCTTTTTATGTTGTTGTGACCGCGCAGCTTACGTTAATTGACGTGGCGACAGGCATTGTTATCGCGTCGGGCAGTTGTGAAGGCCAAAATGGCAACCCGCAGCCCATTCAGAATGCGGTGGATGATGGCACGCAATTAACTACTCTTTTGGCCCAAAAAGCCGCAGCAAATTGCGCGGTTGAACTGATTTCTAAAACCCTGAGATAAGTCACCAGACCCGTTGCGAAATGCTCGATTAGCGGTATGATTACCCAAATTCTAGCCCGGAGAACCGCAATGATCACACGCGCAGCCGTCGCATTTGAGGCCGCAAAGCCCTTGGAAATTGTTGACGTTAACCTTGAGGGGCCAAAAGCCGGCGAAGTCTTGGTTGAAATCAAGGCCACCGGCATTTGCCATACCGACGAATTTACGCTGTCGGGCGCTGATCCCGAAGGCCGGTTTCCGGCCATTCTGGGCCATGAAGGTGCGGGCGTGGTTCTGGAAATCGGTGCCGGTGTGACCAGCCTGAAACCCGGCGATCACGTGATCCCGCTTTATACACCCGAATGCCGGACCTGCGAATATTGCCTGAACCCGAAAACCAATCTGTGTCAGGCGATCCGCACCACCCAAGGGGCGGGCGTTATGCCCGATGGCACCAGCCGTTTCAGCCTGTTGGATGGCACGCCGATTTTGCATTATATGGGCTGCTCGACCTTTGCCAATCATACGGTTCTGCCGGAAATTGCGCTGGCCAAAATTCGCAAGGATGCTCCGTTTGACAAGGTTTGTTATATCGGTTGCGGGGTGACAACCGGCATTGGCGCGGTGATTAATACCGCCAAGGTGGAAATCGGCAGCACCGCGATTGTCTTTGGTCTTGGTGGTATTGGGTTGAACGTTGTGCAAGGCTTGCGGCTGGCGGGGGCTGACCAGATTGTCGGGGTTGATTTGAACGCTGACAAGGCGGTGATGGCCCGCCGGTTTGGCATGACCCATTTTGTGAACCCCGCAGAAATTGACGGCGGCCTTGTTGACCATCTGGTTGATCTGACCGGCGGTGGCGGCGATTACACATTTGATGCCACTGGCAATGTGAACGTGATGCGCGACGCGCTGGAAAGCGCCCATAAAGGCTGGGGCGAAAGCATCATTATCGGGGTTGCAGGGGCCGGGGCCGAAATCTCAACCCGCCCGTTCCAACTGGTGACAGGCCGTTCATGGCGCGGCACCGCATTTGGCGGCGCACGAGGCCGCACCGATGTGCCAAAAATTGTTGACTGGTATATGGACGGTAAAATCGAGATCGACCCGATGATCACCCATAAGCTGACTTTGGACGACATCAACAAGGGTTTTGATTTGATGCACGAAGGCAAAAGCATTCGGGCGGTGGTGGAGTTTTAGATGGCTGGAAAAATCAAAGCGGCTTTGTTGGTGGATGCGGATAACCTGCCTACCGCCCAAGCCGAAGATGCTCTGGAAAAACTGGCCAATATTTGCAATCCGGTGATCAAAAAGGCCTTTGGGGATTTTACAAAATCTGCCAAAAACTGGTCGCCGGAATTTATGCGCAAACACGGGTTCACGCCCGAAATGCATTTTGCCGTGAGCAACTTTAAAAACGGGGCTGATATCGCGATGTGCATCGCAGCCATGGATATCGTCTATGCCAAATCGGTAGAGGCGATTGTGCTGTTTACCTCTGACAGTGATTTTGCCTCGCTCGCCGCGCGTATCCGTGAGGCTGGGCTTGAGGTTGTGGGCGTGGGGGATGCGAAGGCCAGCGCGGTTTTGCAGGGGGCATTTGATACGTTTGTGGTGGTTGATCCGCCGATAAAGTTGGTTGCAGAAACAAAAAAAATAGCGCCAAAGTCTGCACCAAGACTTGTCAAACCGGAGCGAATGCCCGTCGTTGACGTTTCATCGGCTGTTCAAAAAACCAAAGCCGAAGTGTTGAATGAGTCGGCAAAGGTGTTGCAGGAGATTATAAAAACACAGCCCAATAAAGGTTCCCCTAAGCCCACATCTAAGCAAAAATCTATTCCAGCATCCGTTCGGAAAATGATTGTAAAAGAGGTGCAGGCAGCGCATCAAGAAGGCACACAAGCGATGGTTTCGCGCATCAATACAAAAGTGAAGGCTCAAATCCCCAATTTTTCTTACAAGACATATGGATTTGCAAAAATGAGTTCCTTACTAAAGCATATGAGCGAAGTTGTTTTGATAAACGGGAATAAGGCGGTTACACTTTCTACTAATCAAAACAAAAAATAGCAGGACGTTCATACCATGAAAACCCTTTCGTCCAACACCGCCTTTGGTGGCATCCAGGGCGTTTTTAGCCATGCCTCTGATGTCTGCGCTTGCCAGATGACCTTTGCGGTTTACCTGCCACCCCAAGCCAAGAAGGGGCCGGTGCTTTGGTATTTATTCGGTCCTACCAGCACCCAAGAAAACGCGGTGGCTAAAGCCATTGCCCAAAAAACTCATCCCGCAACCTTTAGAATGCAAGCCGGACACGACCGCTCATATTTCTTTGTTGCAACATTTATGAAAGACCATATCACGCATCACGCTGATATTTTGCACGGCTTATGACAATATTTATCGACGCAGACGCCTGCCCGGTAAAGGCCGAAACCCTGCGGGTGGCCGATCGCCATAAATTGCAGGTTTATATCGTTTCAAACGGCGGTATGCGGCCAAATCCGCATCCTTTGGTGGATATTGTGGTGGTGGATGATGGGCCAGATGTGGCCGATATGTGGATCGCTGATCGTGTCAAAAAGGGGGATATTTGCATTACCGGAGACATTCCCTTGGCGGCCAAATGTCTTGAAAATGGCGGGCGGGCGCTGCGCCATAACGGCGATGCATTTACCGCGCAAAATATCGGTAACCAGCTGGCAATGCGTGATTTAATGAATGATATGCGCGCCGCTGATCCGTTTCATCAGGGGCGTGGTAAACCGTTTTCCAAAGCGGACCGATCGCGGTTTTTGGATGCGTTGGAACGCGAAGTCCGCGCTGCGCAAAAAGATAAAAATGTCTGAGCTGCGCCTTGATTTCACCAGCGGAGCGGTAAGCCATCGCCGCAATTTTGGCGGTGGTCGCGGGCAGGATCTTGCAAAAGCCGCGGGGATGAAAACCGGCCATAATCCGGTGGTTGTGGACGCCACCGCTGGTTTGGGGCGCGATGCCTTTTTGTTGGCCTCATTAGGCGCAAAAGTCACATTAATAGAGCGCTCAGCCCGGATGCACCTATTGCTGCGCGATGCGCTTAACCGCGCCGCTGATCACCCCGAAACCGCTGAAATTGTGGCGCGTATGACCTTGCTTTTTGGGGATGCAAAAACCCTGCTGCCCGACCTGCGCCCCGAGGTGGTTCTGGTTGACCCGATGCACCCACCGCGCGGTAATTCTGCATTGGTAAAAATTGAAATGCGCCAGATTCGCGAAATTGTCGGGCCAGATTCCGATGCCGCCGAATTGATGAAGATTGCGTTAAAATCAACGCGCAACCGCGTGGTGCTGAAATGGCCGCGAAAAGCTGCGCCATTGCCAGAATTGCCCAAATGCTCGCATCAGATTCTTGGAAAATCGACGCGCTATGATGTGTTTATGTGTGTTTGATACCGTCAAATTGACTATTTTGCCTAGCGAATTGCTATAATCCATCTATCGAATTGTATAAAAAGGACCGTTAAAATGACACCCAAATTGGTAATATTCGACTGTGACGGGGTTTTGGTGGACAGTGAAACGGTCTCAAATCAGGTATTGGTCGACAATCTTGCGCGCCACGGGCTGAAGATTACCCTGTCCGAATGTATGGGTCTTTTTGTCGGCGGCACCATGAAATCTGTGGCCGAAACCGCGCGGAAACTGGGCGCTGATTTGCCGCAAAACTGGGTGGATCAGATTTACTCAGAGACCTACGCCCGCCTGAAACAGGGGGTTGATCCGGTTAAGGGTGTTGTTGAAATTCTGGACAGATTGGATGCTGTGGGGGTTAAATATTGCGTTGCTTCAAATGGCAGTCTGGGCAAAATGCAAATCACGCTTGGGCAAAATAATATGCTGCAACGCTTTGAAAATGCTATATTTTCAGCGCATGAACTGGGGGTTTCCAAACCAGATCCGGACCTGTTCTGGATCGCCGCAGGCGGGGTTGCCCGCGCAGATTGCGTGGTGATTGAGGACAGCCTGAATGGTGTCAAAGCCAGCATTGCCGCCGGTATCCGGTGTTTTGGTTATGCTGAGCACGGGGACGGCGCGGCGCTTAGTGCGGCGGGGGCGGTTGTATTTGATAATATGAAAAATCTTACTAACCTATTGGAATTATAGGTTATTTTCCAACGGTTTTGCCAAAACCTGCATAGGAATGCTCTGGATTCTCGGTATTGTTTTGCCGCACACTGTGGCGTTCGGGGGTCAGGGCATAATCAAAATTGACCCCTGCGCCTTCGATAATCCGGTTCATCATGTTGAATAATCCGCAGACCTGCACCGCCTCAAAAAGCGCGGCCTCACCCCAGCCCGCGTCAAACACCGCTTGCGCATCTTTTTGCACAATTTTACTGGGTAAGGTATTGAGTTTCTTGACATAATGCAGAATTGGTTTGATTTTATCATCGATGTCTGCGCTGTCAATATCAGCGATAATTGCGTCGATAATATCGCCGTCAATGCCAAAAACCTCAGCGTAAATCTTGTGCGAGCCATAACAAAATGTGCAGGCATTCAGGCCAGACACAAAGGTTGCAATCATTTCGCGCTGCGCCACGGTCAATTCGCCGTCTTCGCGCAGAATTGCATCGGTATATGCCATCAAAGGTGTGATGCCGCGTGGAAATAATGCAAATAAATCAGATAGATGCGCGGTTTCTGGTAGGTTTGGCAAGAAAGGCAATATTTTGCTCCGGTTGTTTTGGAAAACCATAACAACGCCGCCGCGCCTTGCCTAGCCCCGATCCCGCAAGATCCGCCCCTGTTGTCTTTGCCAATCACGGTTTTTTTCGGTGGCGCGTTTGTCCTGCATCTTTTTGCCTTTGGCGATGCCCAGCAATAATTTGGCGCGACCCTTGTCGTTGAAATAGATTTTAAGAGGCACCAAAGCCATGCCCTCACGACCGATATTCTTCCAAAGGTTTCCCAATTCACGCTTACTTACCAGTAACTTACGTTTACGGCGTTCTTCGTGCTGGAATGTTTTGGCCTGTTCATATTTTGGCACATGGCTGTTGATCAGCCACAGTTCTCCGTCCTCAATATTGGCATAGCTTTCCGCGATACTGACCCCGCCAGCGCGGAATGCTTTGACCTCGGAACCTTCCAACAACAACCCGCATTCCAGCGTGTCCTCAACCGCATAATTATAGCGCGCCTTGCGGTTTTCCGCGACGGTTTTATTGTTAGGGTCTGATTTTTTGCGCGGTGCCATAATGGCCCAGACTTAGCCATCAAATAGGCAAAAGTCCAGTGGTTCACCCATGATTTTATCGGGCGTTTTGCATCAGGAAATCAGGTTGGTAAGCTGCATTGCCCGTTTGATTTCGTCCTTGGTGCTGTCCAGTAATTCGGTCAGGGGCAGGCGGACCTCTGGGTTGCATTTTCCCAATAAAGACAGGCCATATTTGGCACCAGCAACGCCAGGTTCACGGAAAATAGCATCATGGAGCGGCATCAGAATATCCTGCAATTCCAACGCGCGGGCAAAATTTCCCTGCAATGTTTCGGCCTGAAATTCAGCACAAAGCGCGGGGGCCACATTGGCGGTTACAGAAATACAGCCAACCCCGCCATGGGCGTTAAAACCGAGCGCTGAGGCGTCCTCGGCCGAAAGCTGCACAAAATCTTGGCCACAAGTTGCGCGTTGCGCGCTGACGCGACCCACATCACCAGTGGCATCTTTTACGCCGATAATGCGGGGCAAACGGGCCAATTCGCCCATGGTTTCGGGGGTCATATCAACAATTGAGCGTCCGGGAATGTTGTAAATAATGATGGGAATATCGCTGCAATCATGCAGTTCTTTGAAATGCGCCATCAACCCGCGCTGGGTTGGTTTGTTGTAATATGGCGTCACCACAAGCGCCGCTGCGGCACCGGTTTCCTGCGCGAATTGTACCAATCCAACCGATTCAGCGGTGGCATTTGACCCCGCGCCAGCGATAATCGGGATGCGCCCATCAGCGGTTTCCACGCAGGTTTGCACCACTACGCGATGCTCTGCATGGCTGAGCGTCGGCGTTTCGCCGGTGGTGCCAACCGCAGTAATACCGCTGGAACCTTGGGCAATATGCCATTCCACAAGGGCTTTCAGCGCCTTTTTGTCAAGCGCACCGTTTGCAAAAGGTGTGACAAGGGCGGGAATGGATCCTGTGAACATGGGCTGTCTCCGGGTGGGTTTGGTTATACGTGCAAAACGGCGCGAACATAGCGTTGAAATACCTTTGTCGCAAGGGCTTGCTGCGTTAATTGCTGGCTTTTGATTTCCGGACTGTGCTAAACGCATTACAGGTAAATTTTAGCAGCAAAAGCAGGTCGTTATGGAGGTTATCCTTCACCTTGGGGCGCATAAAACCGCCACTACTTTTTTACAGCATTCCCTTCAAAGCAACAAGAAAATGTTGGCAAATGCCGGTGTTTTCACCCCAGCATTGGAGGATATGCGCACCGCGCTGACCAAAAGATTAGGGGATCAAAAGCCGCCGCTGGATTTTGAGGAATGCCTGCATTTGATGTTGCCCGAAGCATATGAAAAAGGCGTAAATGGCCCGCAAAGAGTGATCTTGTCGGATGAAAATATCCTTGGGTTCCCCACGGAAATATTCTCTCGCGGGTTTTTCTATCGGGAGGCCAGATCGCGGCTGGAAATTGTCAAAGACTGGATACCACAAGCCCCTGAT
>CAZSSS010000028.1:8719-11246 GCA_964609255.1 uncultured Rhodobacterales bacterium | reverse complement strand
GATCTGGAGGACGGCGACCAAACCGAGACCACGGAAAGCGTAGACGATTTACTGGGTGACCTCGGGCTGGATCTGGAGAATGGTTCTGATGACGAAGCAGCCGAAACAACGGACGAGGTTTCGGTTGATGATCTGGCGGCAATGCTGGCAGATAGCGGCGTGGATTTACCCGATGGTCTGGCAGCAGATGAGACATCAAAAGATGACGCAGCTGACGATATTGATCTGGATGATTTATTGGCCGAAGACGATACGGATACGGATGCGGATTCGGGTGATGATGATCTGGATGCCTTGCTAAGCGGCAGCGACGATGATTTTGACGACCTGCTGAATGATGACAGCGACATGGATGACGAACTGGCCGCCTTGCTTGGTGATGATGACGACGACGATGACGACGCCCTTGCTGGTTTGCTGGACGATGATCTGGATGATGATGCCGGTGATCTGGACGCGCTGCTTGGCGATGATGATCTTGGTCTGGATGACCTGTTGGCTGACGATGAAACAGGTGCCGCAACGGAGGATAGCCCGGTGGAACAACCCAAAAAGAAAAACGCATTCCAACCAAATTTTGGCAGCATGTCGGCTGCAAAACAACAAGATGAGGCAGGTTCGCGACGTAAATTCCGCATTGCGGTGCTGGGTGATTTTTCTGGCAGGGGCAACCGGGGTAATCTGGAAACCGGCGCGGATATGGCGAAACGCAAAGGGTTCAAGCTTGATTTTGACACTATGGAAGATGTCATCATGCGGTTTCGAACCACGCTGACATTGCCGCTTGGCAATGATGGCACCGCCGTGGAGGTGGAACTGAACGAGCTGGATGACCTGCACCCCGACGAGCTGTTTGAAAACGTCGAAATGTTCAACGAACTGCATATGCTGCGCCGCGATCTGGTCTCGGGGCGTAATCTGGATGCCGCGATTGCAAAAATGCAGGGCTGGGGCGCTGAATTTGGCGATTTTCGTGCCAAAAGCAACAAGCGCGCCAAAGGCAGCGCCGCGCCTGCTGACTTAAGGTTGACGGATTTCCAGAACCTGATCGGTGACACCGCGCCAACCGTTGAAGCCAGCGCCGCGACCGACCTTATCAGCCGCATCGCCGGCCCGCATATTGTCGCCGCCAATGACACCGGCACCGATGAAATGATCGCCGCAGTTGACGCCGCGCTGTCCACAGCCATGAGCAGCGTGCTGCACCACCCCGATTTCCAAACGGTTGAGGCCGCGTGGCGTTCAATCGAATTGCTGGGCCGCCGGATTGAGGCCAGCGCCAGCCTTGAAGTGGTGGTCTATGACATGTCGGTTGAGGAGTTCGCCGCTGATCTGGCGGGGGTTGAGGACATGGCCGAAACCGGACTTTACGACATGCTTGTTGAAAAACCGCGTCTTGATGAAAGCGGCGGGCCGTTTGCCGCAGTATTTGGCCTGTATACGTGGGAAGAAACCCCACCACATGCTGAAATTCTGGCTCGGATGGCGCGGATTTGCGCCAATATGGATGCCCCGTTTGTGTCAGCCATGTCGACAACATTTATGAGCATAAAACCCGAGGATCGCCACAAACTGGTGCAAGATACCTGGGGGGCGTTGCGCGAAATGCCGGAGGCCAAGTATCTGGGCCTTGCAACCCCACGGTTTTTGCTGCGTATGCCCTATGGCAAGAAAACCGAACCGGTGGACCGGTTCAATTACGAAGAATTCAATGTGCAGGAGGGCATGCGCTCTATGCTTATGGCCAACCCCGCAACGCTGGTTGCGGTGCTGTTGGGGGAAACATTGGCCCGTCAAGGCAAGGATATGAGCCTTGGATCAATCATGTCGCTGGACGATATGCCATTCCA
This sequence comes from uncultured Rhodobacterales bacterium, assembly GCA_964609255.1. Classification (GTDB taxonomy): domain Bacteria; phylum Pseudomonadota; class Alphaproteobacteria; order Rhodobacterales; family Rhodobacteraceae; genus UBA3077. The sequence continues at coordinate 9,396 of CAZSSS010000028.1, read as the reverse complement.
TTATATGACCGACCAATACGGGGATCAGGTGGCGCTGCCCTGCACCGAACGGCTGTTGAATGTGCGCACCAGTGCTGAGGTGATTTCACGCGGATATATGCCCGTAATCTCGGTTCAAGGACAAAACATGGTCAAGCTGGCATCGTTTCAGGCGGTGGGCGGCGGTGAGCTGCTGGGCATTTGGTCTGGTGACGGGGCCAAACAATTATCGAGCGGCACCGTGCGGATGCAAACCTCGGTCGGGTTTGCTTCGGGGGCCAAAAAACCGGCTAAACCGGTGGCAGGGGCGGCTGCTGCTGCGCCCGGCGATGATGACATGTTGGGGCTGGATGATGATCTGGGCCTTGATCTTGGTGATGATGACGATGATTTGGGTCTTGATCTTGGTGGCGACGATGATCTTGATGATCTATTGTCGGGATTTGGTGATGACGATGATGATTTGGACCTTGGCGGTGATGATGATATGGATGATGATCTGGCCGCCTTATTGGGAGATCTGTAATGACTGTCTCCAAAAAATCGGCTATAATAATTGTGTCCAGTGGCGACAGCTATTGGATTTTGGAGGGGGAGGACTATCTTAATGCTATGCTATCGGACGAGGACTATTTTCCAAAACCGGTGCGGATGATTAATTATCAATCATCTTACGACCTACAAATAGATATGCCCGA
>CAZSSS010000028.1:0-8709 GCA_964609255.1 uncultured Rhodobacterales bacterium | reverse complement strand
AAGGTATTTCAATCGGCAGTCTATGGGGTATTCACCCCGGAATTATTGATCGGCTACGACGCCTAAAAGACATTATTGAAGAAGAAAAATGATATTGAAAATTCAACAATTTAAGAAAGGAGGTTGCTATGGCTGATGTTGTCCAAGAGAACAGAAAACTAAAATTAAAAGGCCCGCTCAACTCCAAGAAAATGATATTGGTCCGTGCGGAGGTCGAAGAAGGCTTATCGATGCTGACCGAAACCGATATTCAATTCGTCTCTCCGGACCACGATTTGAAGCTTGAAGCGATTGTCGGGCAAAAAATGTCGTTGGAGATCGAGGACGAAAAAGAGAAAAAACGGTTCTGGCACGGGAGTTGCATTTCATGCGCCTATGAAGGCAAGTTTGGATCGCAAGCCTTGTATCGGGCCGAGGTCCGGCCTTGGTTCTGGTTTTTGACATTGCACGCTGATTGCCGGATTTTTCAGGAAAAATCGGCACTTGAGGTTATCAAGGAAATATTCGGCGACCGGGGGTTTTCGGATTTCAAGGATTCGACCTCAAGCACATTTGAAAAACGCGATTATCTGGTGCAATACCGAGAGAGCGATTACGATTTCATTTGCCGCCTGATGCAAGAAGAAGGCATGTATTTCTTTTTCACGCATGACACGTCCAAAGAAACGCTGGTTATTGCCGATGGTTCGGGGTCACATTCAGCGCTAAAAGACGCCGCGAACATCGAATTCCATTTCCGCGAAAAGGAATACAAGCGCGAGATGGACCACATTTATGAGTGGAAATCGAGCGAGCGGGTAAACACCGGCAAGGTTACTTATACGGATTACGATTTCACCAAGCCGACTACGGATCTAAAGGCCGTGACCTCAATTCCAAAAGGTAAGCACAGCCACAAGGATATAGAGGTATATGATTACCCCGGCATCCATTCAACCGCTGCTGCGGGTAAAATCCGAACACGCATTCGCGCCGAAGCTTTGGCCGCGGCCCATAAACGCACATGGGGCAAATGCAACGTGCGCAACATGGCAGCGGGCGGAACCTTTACCCTGAAGGAGCATCCACGCGGTGATCTGAACAAAGAATATCTGGTAATTTCTACCACGCATAAGTTGCAAATTGAAACCGATGAAGACAAGGAAAATGTCACCTCGGGGCGGGATAAAAACGCGGATAACCGTAACAATGTTGATACGGATAAAAAGGACAGCTATGAATCCGAATTTTCGGTTCAACTAAAGTCAGAGCCATTCCGCACACCGCTGGCAACCCCCAAACCGATTATCCCCGGCGTGCAAACCGCCGAAGTAACCGGCCCGAGCGGCGAAGAAATCTATACCGATAAATATGGCCGTATCAAAGTTCAGTTCCATTGGGACCGGGTTGGTAAAAAAGACGAAAACACCACCTGTTTTATTCGGGTTAGCCAATCTATGTCCGGGCAAAGCTGGGGGGCGTTTCAAATTCCGCGCATCGGCCAAGAAGTTGTTGTTCAGTTTGAGGAAGGCAACCCCGACCGGCCCATTGTGACCGGAATGCTGTATCACGAAACCAAAAAACACCCGTTTGAATTTCCCGCGAACAAAACCCAGCACGGGATGAAAACCAACTCCACCAAAGGCGGCGGCGGATTTCATGAACTGGTTTTTGAAGACAAAAAAGACGAGGAATTTGTGCGGTTTCAGTCTGAAAAAGACTATATGGCGGTCATCAAAAACAACTCGGAAATTTTGATCGGGTTTGAGAAAAAAGACCCCGGGAATTATATTCAAAAGATATACGCCAATAAAACCGAAGAAATCGAAACCGGTGATCATAAATTTACCATCAAAGAAGGCAGTGAGATCAACAAGATCGAAACCGACCGAAAATCAACCATTAATAACGACGAAGAAGTCACAATTGCCAATAATAAGACCGATGAAATCGGCAGCAATTATAAGATTGATGTTGGCGATAATCTGGAGATCGAGGCCGGAACCAGCATTAAACTAACGGTTGGAAGTTCAGTGATTGAAATTACGTCCAGCGAAATTTCGATTAAATCAACTGCAATAAGTGTCACGGCGACCGGCTCCATGGATTTGGAGGCGACCGGCGCGGCAACACTTAAATCAAGCGCTGCGCTTAAGCTGGAAGGCTCGATGTTCGATCTGAAAGGCTCGGGCACGGGCACCGTTGATGGCGGCGGAATGCTGACCGTCAAGGGCGGTCTGGTCAAGATTAATTAGGGGAGGATGATATGAACAATAAATCAGCCTTCACTGGCTTAATAAAACTGGAAAAACGCACCGCCGGAGAGGTCGTGCGCCTGGGCAAGGTAAAATTCCCGTTCCGTCCGGAAACCGGGCCAAATGACCCGGTTGAAAAATTGATTGAGGAATTGGTTGCGCAAAACCTGCTGATGGATGCCTTGAAAATTCTGGCCTTGGCACTGCCCCCGCGTGAGGGGGTTTGGTGGGGATGTCTGGCGGCACGCGACACAACCATCAAAGACGGCAAGAAAACCAAAGCACTGGAAGTTGCCGAAAACTGGGTGTTCAAGCCAAGTCAGGAAACCAAGCAAGCAACCGAGAAATACGCATTAGAGCCGGGCGAGGCAGATGTAATGATGGCCGAAGCCGCCTTTAGCGTGCCATTGCCCGATGACGAAGAACCACCAACGGCACCGCCGCAACTGGTTGGGCTTCTTATTTTTTCAGCCCAACTAAAGTCGTTTTTTGCCCATAAACTGCCAGAGGATATAAACCGGCAGGGCCAATTACTGCTGGCGCGCGGGCTGGACGTGGCCAAAGGCGGCAATGGGCAAATCGGAGAAGATGCCGAAAGTAAAGAGGATGCGCCCATTGGATAATCTGAACATTATGTTTATCATAGTTAAGCCGTTGATTCTGCGGCGTTTGAAAGGGGAATAACATGGGACAACCCGCCGCCCGCGTTGGCGATATGCATGTTTGCCCAATGCAAACACCTGCCGTTCCGCCCATCCCGCATGTTGGCGGGCCATTGTTGCCCCCGGGCAAGATCAATGTCTTAATCGGTAATATGCCTGCGGCAACCGCAACAAATATGGCGGTTTGCGTTGGGCCACCTGATACCGTTTTAAAAGGATCGGGCACCGTATTAATTGGCAGCATGCCCGCTGCACGAATGGGCGACAGTTGCGCCCATGGCGGCACAATCGCCGCGGGTTTCCCTCAGGTTTTGATCGGAGGGTAGCCGCGTTTTATGGGATTGACGTTACATATGCAGGGGTCCGGCGCGATGCCGGGGGGCACGGGCAGTGCGTCGGTGTCCAATGGTGCGCTGACCATCGGGCGTGCCGATGGCAATGACCTGAAACTGCCTGACCCGGACCGTGCGATTTCATCACGTCATTGCGTGATAGAGGAACGCGGCAACGATTATGTTTTGCTGGATATTTCCACCAACGGCACGTTTTTGAATTACACCCAGCAACCGCTTGGGCCAACGCCAACACCGCTTAATCACGGTGATACAATTTTGGTCGGACCGTTTGAATTTCGGGTTGAAATCACGGCGGGTTTGGGTGCCCCCCCTGTTGATCCATATGCCAATATCGCGGCACCCATGGCAAATGAGCCATTGATGCCGCTGGCCCCTGCGCCAGCCGACGGATTTGTTGGCGGGTTAAATGACCCCGCCGCCGCACAAGGGGGCGGTGATTATCTGAATGATCTGCTGGGTTCCGGCCCGGCCCAAGGCCCCGCCGCCAGCGCATTATCAGCCCCGCCGCCAGACCCCGCGCCGCTTATTCCTGAGGACGAAGACATGTTTGGCGATCCGGTCAAGGATGTTTTTGACGGTGATCCCGTTAGCGCACAAAGCCATTCGTCATCCTCCAGCGATTTTTTTGAGGCACCTGATTTAGTAGCCTCTGAGCCGACATTCACCTCTGGTGGCGCGGGGGCCGGTGGCGGTGTTATTCCTGATGACTGGGATTTGGACGAAGCCAAAGGAACCGCCGGGGATATGCCGGTTTTGAAACCTGTTCCCGCACCCCAAGCAGAAACCACCCCATCAGAACCCACACCTAAAACAACGGCCAAACAAAAAACCAAAACGCCAGAACCTGCCGCAGCGGCACAAATTTCTGGTGATGCGGCACGGATATTTTTTGCAGCGGCGGATGCCTCGGAATTGGATATACCCGACGCGGATCTGTCAGCCGCAATGGAACGCAGCGGCGCTGCTTATCGCATTATGGTTGAGGGGCTGCGCGATGTCTTGATGACCCGCGCCTCAATCAAGTCGGAATTCCGGCTGGGCCAAACAATGATTTCGCCCGACGGCAATAACCCGATCAAATTTTCAATCAGCGGTGACCAAGCGGTTGAAGCAATGCTGAAACCCAATATGCCGGGATATTTACCCGCCGAAAAAGCCGCAAAAGAAGCAATGAACGACATCAAAGCCCATGAGGTCGCGATGATGACAGGCATGCAGGCCGCAATCAAAGAATTATTGGCAAAATTTGATCCGGCAGCTTTGTCGGAACGGATTGAATCTAAAAAGGGCCTGTTTGGCGGCAAAAAGGCCCAAAAATGGGATATTTTCGAAAAAATGTATGGTGAAATTGCCCGCGAGGCTGAAGACGACTTTCAGGCATTGTTCGGTAAAGCATTTGCAAAAGCATATGAAGACCAATTGCGAAAAATAGGTTAGAGTGGCGATGCGCGTCTGGCGCTACGCTTAGGGAGATGTAAAAAGTGTCATGGGATAACAAAGTTGTCTGGAGCGAGGGGCTGTTCCTTCAGCCTCAGCATTTTCAGCAAAATGACCGCTATGTTGAGGCATTGGTCAGCGGTGTGGCCGGAAGCCTTGCGCCACATGCCTGGGGCGTCAGTGAGCTGGAAATTGATAATGAATTGCTGCGTTTGGGCAAATTTGCCCTGAAAACGGCAACGGGCCTGACACCGGATGGTGCGCTGTTTCGGGTGCCACAAGCAGAAAACCACCCCCCGGCGATGGAAGTTCCTGACACCATCAAAAATACCGTTGTGTATTTGACAGTGCCCACCCGGCGGCATGGCGCCTCGGAGGTGGATATGTCAGGGGCGGAACGTTCAGCCGCGCGATTTGCGCCTGTGGAAATTGAAATCACCAATTCGGTTGGCAATGAACGGTCACCCGCCACCCTTGCGGTTGGTAAACTGCGGCTGGAATTCGCGCTGGATGTTGATGATATTTCGGATAAACTAATCATTCCGATTGCCAAAATTATCGAAGTTAAATCCGACAAAGAAGTAGTATTGGACCGCAGTTTTGTGCCCAGTTGCATTGATATTCGCGCGTCGCTGACGCTGGCGGATTTTGTGCGTGAGGTTGAGGGCCTGCTTGGCCACCGCTCAGAAGCGCTGGCGGGGCGGCTTGTTGAATCCGGCCCAGCCAAGGCCGTTGCTGAAATTTCGGATTTCCTGTTGCTGATCTGTGTGAACCGTTATTTGCCGATGGTGCGGCATGTTTCAGCATTGCAAAATGCGCATCCGGCCATGGTGTATCAATTGTTGGTCGGGTTGGCCGGTGAATTGTCGACCTTTATGGATGCCACCAAAAAACCGCCGCAATTTTCACTGTATCAACATGATGATTTAACCGCGACCTATCGCGAAGTTATGCGGGCCTTGCGCCAGTATTTATCAGCGGTGTTGGAACAAAACGCTGTTCAAATTCCGCTTGAGCAACGCAAATACGGTATTTCGGTGGGCATGGTTGCGGATAAACGCCTGTTGCAGGGGGCCAGTTTTGTTCTGGCGGCCAGCGCGGATGTTCCACCCGAAACCATTCGCAAACATTTCCCGACGCAAGTGAAACTTGGGCCGGTTGAAGGCATCCGCCAATTGGTTAATTCCGCGTTGCCGGGCATTGGTATGCGCCCAATGCCGGTTGCGCCGCGCCAAATTCCGTTCCATTCCGGCGTGACATATTTTGAACTGGACCGCAGCGGGGAGCTGTGGAAACAGTTGACCACGTCGGGGGGGCTGGCGCTGCATGTTGCTGGTGATTTGCCGGGGTTGGAGATGGAACTCTGGGCCATTCGGAACGCATAGGGGAGAGTTAAAGATGAGCGACGACGATCCATTTGCCGAACCGGATGATACCGAAAAAACCATTGTGAACCTGCGTCCGGGCGGGCGCGCGCCCGCGCCGCAACAACCGGCTGCGCCACCACAATATGCGCCGCCGCCGCAACAGCAGTATCAGCCACCCCCCCAACAATACCAGCCGCCCCCCCAGCAAGGATTCGCGCAGCAACCGGCGGGGTATCCGCCCCAACAACCACCGCCACCCCAGCAGCCCCAAGGGGGTGCGCCGCAACAGCGTGGCGCGGATGATGGCGGCTTTGCCCTGACAGGTATGAACCCGCTTAATGCGGCGGCCTCCCAGATTTTTGCGCTGATCGGGCGCATCCGCAACCGTGCGCAACACAATGACCCCGCCGCATTGCGCGCCGCTGTTGTCAGTGAAATTCAGCAATTTGAACAACGGGCCCTGCATGCGGGTATTCCCGCGCAAACGGTCAACATCGCGCGCTATGCGCTTTGTGCTACGGTTGATGATGTTGTTTTGAACACACCGTGGGGCGGGCGGTCGATCTGGACCACGCAATCCATGGTCGGGACGTTTCACAAGGAAACCCATGGCGGCGACCGGTTTTTTGATTTACTGGCCCGGATGGAACAGGAACCCAGCGTCAATCTTGATATGCTGGAATTTATTTACATTTGTCTGAGCCTTGGATTCGAAGGGCGCTTGCGGGTTGAGCATCAGGGCACCGATAAACACCTGCGGATACGCGAAGGTCTGGCGCGGGTTATCCGCGCCAATCGCGGTGATCAGGACCATGCGTTATCGCCCTTCTGGAAAGGCCTGAAAGTTGCACACCGTGCGCTGAACATCTGGTTACCGCTGTGGATTATCACCGGATTTCTGGTGGTTGTTCTAAGTGGAACATTTGTCGGGCTGACGTTTTTATTGTCGGGCAATACCGAAAGATTGCAAGGCACGTTGGCGCAACTGGGCGCGCCATCACCAATTGAATTAACCCGTCTGGCCCCGCCGCCACCACCGCCGCCCCCCGCCCCCGAGGTCGAAGAACGCATTGACCGCGTGGCCGGATTTCTTGAGGAAGAAATCGCATCCGGGCTGGTTGAGGTGATCGAAAAGGGCAACACGCTGATCATTCGTATCGCGGGTGCTGAAATGTTCGGGGCGGGCAGTGATGCCTTGCAATCAGGTTACCCTGAACGGCTCAGCAAGGTTGCCAATGCGCTGAACGGGGAACCCGGTGCAATAATCGTGGCGGGTCATTCGGATAATGACCCGATTTCAACCGCTCGTTTTCCAAGCAACCAGATATTGTCTTTACGTCGCGCTGAGGCTGTGATGAACGTGATTGCAACATCAATGGATGAACCAAGCCGGTTAACCCCGGAAGGCCGGGCAGATAAAGAACCGCTGGTTGAAAACTCCTCTCGCGAAAACAAGGCCAGAAATCGCCGTGTTGAAGTAATTTTGGTAAGGTAGAGCAAGCTTATGGCGCGATTTATAATGCAGCGGATACTCCGCAACCGGACATTTCTATTTTTGTTTTTAACCACCGTGATCTGTGTTGCAATATTCTTTGCCGGGCCTTTGCTGGCGCTGGGGGGCTGGTTACCGTTTGACAGCATGCTGGAACGCATATTGTGGATTGTCGGTCTTTTCCTGTTCACGATTTTTATGCTTATATTTCTTTCATGGCGTCGTCGGGTCCGAGAGGCCCGCATGGGCGAGGAAATGGTTGCTGAGGATGAGGACGAGACAGACGATGTTGTCAAAGAAGAGCTAAAGGAAATGCGGGTGCGCATGAAAGACGCGCTTAAGATCCTGCGTAAATCAAAACTGGGCGGCAAATCGGTTTATCAATTACCGTGGTATGTAATGATCGGCCCTCCGGGGGCGGGGAAAACCACGGCAATTGTTAATTCTGGCCTGAATTTCCCCTTGGCAAAGACCATGGGGATGCAATCGCTGGGCGGTGTTGGCGGCACGCGTAATTGTGATTGGTGGTTCACCGACGAGGCCGTGTTGATCGACACAGCCGGGCGTTATACAACCCAAGACAGCGACGAGGAATCCGACAGCCAAGCATGGTTTGGTTTCCTGAAGATGCTGCGCAAAAACCGTAAACGCCAGCCCATCAACGGCGCGATTGTTGCAATTTCCCTGTCTGATCTGTCAACACAAAACGCCGCACAGCGTAAGGAACACGCGGCGTCGATCAAACAACGTCTGTCAGAATTGCGTGATAAACTGGGCGTGCGTTTTCCGGTTTATGTTTTGTTTACCAAAGCGGACCTGATCGCGGGTTTTGCGGAATTCTTTGACAATCTTGGCCGCGACGACCGAGAGCAGGTCTGGGGATTTACCTTTAAGCTCAAGAACCCGAAAGCCAAGAAAAAGGCTGATCCGCTAAAGCAATTTGATGAACAATTCGGGCATTTGCTTAACCAGATCAATAATCTGTCGCTGGAACGGTTACAGCAGGAAATTGACCCGCAACGCCGGGGCCTTATTTCGGGGTTTGCGCAGCAACTGGCGTCGCTTCAAGGTGTGGCTCGCGAATTTATGCAGGCGGTTTTTCAGGAAAATAAGTTTGAGCAATTGCAATTATTGCGCGGCGTTTATTTCACCTCTGGCACG
>CAZSSS010000027.1:0-11316 GCA_964609255.1 uncultured Rhodobacterales bacterium | reverse complement strand
CCCGAATGGATTGTTGAAAAAGAACGTGCCAAACGTGGTGACGCGGCGGAAACGTTCTGGCTGTTTGGTATTCATGCTGTGCGCGATGCGTTGACAAACCCAAAGCGTGAAAAACTGCGCCTGATGGTCACGCTTAATGCCCAGAACCGGTTGCAAGGGGCTATCGACGCCTCGGGCATTGAGCCCGAGATCGTCGATCCGCGGAATTTTTCCGCGCCGATAGACCCGCAATCGGTGCATCAAGGTGCAGTGCTGGAGGTGCGACCGCTGGATTGGGGTTCTGTTTCTGAGCTTTGTGCGCCCGGTGATGACGCCCCTGTTGTATTGTTACTGGACCGCGTTAGCGACCCGCATAATATCGGTGCAATTCTGCGCAGCGCTGAAGTATTTGGCGCACGCGCTGTCATTGGCCCGCACCGCCATTCCGCGCCCGAAACCGGCGCATTGGCCAAAACCGCGTCTGGCGCACTTGAACGTCAGCCCTATCAGCGGGTGCCGAACCTTGCCAAAGCCATGAATTCATTACGCGAAATGGGGTATTTTATCATCGGGCTGGATGGCGAGGCCGAAATGACCCTTGAAAAAGCCACCGCAGATTTACCGAATGTGCCCATCGCGCTGGCCTTAGGTGCTGAGGGGCCGGGCCTGCGCGATTTAACAAAGAAAACCTGCCACCGCATGGCAAAAATTCCGTTTGCCGGCGAATTTGGCTCGCTGAATGTGTCCAACGCGGCGGCGATTTCGCTTTATGCGACAGGCCTTTGGAAATCTTCATTCACCAACTAATCAACTTATTGTTGACGATATTCAAAAACCGGTAAAACCGGCTATACTCCTGTTGAACAACACCGAAGGAAACCCATGTTTAGCCGCCGCACCGCCCTTGCAATATTTGCCAGTTCTATCGCCCTGCCCGCCTTTGCTGCCGCACCACAAATTTTCCAAAATAACGGTGTTGCCATAAATGGATACGACCCGGTTGCCTATTTCAGCCACAGCCAGCCGGTTCAAGGCTCCTTTGAGCATCGATATAACTGGAGCGGCGCAACATGGCATTTTGCCAGCGCTGCCAACCGCGATTTATTTGCTGCCAGCCCCAGCGAATTTGCCCCGCAATTTGGCGGATATTGTGCATATGCTGCGTCAAAAAATGCACTTGCCCCCACCATTCCAGAGGCATGGACCGTGTATCAGGGTAAGCTGTATTTAAACGCCAATCTGCGTGCCCGTGATCTTTGGAGCCGGGATAAGGACGCCAATATTGCTTTGGCAATCGAGTTTTGGCCGGAGATCTTGGGCTAACATCCGCTCACGTCTACGCGACCTGGTCTTTTAATTTTGCCATCAGCCCATAAGTGAATGAGGAGGCAGGAAACGGAACACCCCTGCTTCACTTTCACTGTCCCTCGTTCCAACTGCGCCCGGGGTCATCCTCGGGCGTTTTTTTATTTTTTATTTCTCGTAGACCCAGTGGATTGTCGGAGCAAAAAAGGCGCGCTCAGTTATCTCCAACCGGCCATCGCTACAGGTGAAGCGGCGGCGGGTTTCATACGACATTGACGCCCCAAGAAACCTGTTGGCGGTAAGGGTTTCGGAATTACCTTCGGGGTTGGTGACGGTTTCATTGATGTGAATATCCATATCCCAGACATAGCATTGCTCAAACCGGTCCCTGTCAAGCGACCAAGTGCCCCGCCGTTCCATTGTGAACTGAATATCGGCGCTAAACACTTTGCCATCCGGGGTCACGGTTTCCATGGAACCGCTGTCGTCAGCGCGCAAGGTAAACCGCCCGTCAGCCGTCAGCGTCAAAAACCCGTCAATATCGGGGTAATCAATGTTTTGCATATCGGGGATTCTTTCCAACATTCGGCCAATCCGCTCTCCGGTGCCGCCACTGACAAGGTGCCAGTCCCCCACAAGGCAGGCCGCTGGCCCTTCGGTGAAATCGGGGGTAACACATGGCGTGCAAGGGTCTTTTTCGGCCTCAAAAGTCAGCAAAAATCCCTCAGGTGTTGTTGCGCCCCCTGCAAGTTTAAAATCAACATCATCGCCAGTATCCGAGGCCACGACGGGGGGTAATTCTGCCCATGTCCAGTCAGGTTGGCGTTGCACCTGATAAAGGCCGTTTTTGTTCAGCTCACGCACAAACCATTCGCCGCAATCAAAGCTGATTAAGGCGCGATAAACCACAAAGCGCGGCGCTGACAGGGTTGGCCGCCCACCGCGGCGCGGGGCTAAACGGAGGCCGGGTAAAGGGACAGACGCAATCATTCGCCCTCCCGGCTGCACAATATTGCCATCCAGATAATCACGCACAAAGGCCAGAAATTCCTGATCATTGATCACGCCAGCCAACGCGTCCTCTTGTGACCCGCTTGCGGTTGTTGGCATTTGGGAAATCAGATCAGTAACAGAACCTAGCCCGTAATTTTGGCTGAGCCACCAGAAAAACACTATGTTTGAATAACTTAGGGATGTTATCGGTGTTTCAGGTGAGGCCGAATCGAATTCGGCAACATAATAATCAGCCTCAGATGATCCCTGAAAAACAAAGGTGGCAAACCATTCGGCTGAGGCCTCGGTCCACCAGGCGGTGCGTTCTGCATCCATATCCATTTGCCTGGGGAATTCAAAATATTGCATGCAGTGGAAAAATTCATGTGCCAGCACATAGGCGTAAAAATCCAGCGGTTCACCGGTGAACACTGCAAAAATACAGGTTGCCGGATTGCCCGGGCCAACATCCACCGACGGGGCAGCGACCGCAACAGCATCGCCGCCATCTGCATCTGGAACATAAGGCGTTGGCGACAGATATACCTCAATCGGTGCCGAACTAAGGCGACCCATGCGGGCCAACGCATTACCGGCGCGGATCAGGTCACGCTGCATCTGGCTTAGGGTATCGGGGTTTACGCTGGTATCTCCAAAAATCTTGGCATTAACCGGGCCGCGCCCTGTGGGAATTTCAAAACTGGCCAATTCCACGCAATCCGCCAGCGCGGCGCCCGGTTCTGAACCAAGCTCCCTAAGATCAGCCTGCGTTGGGCAGGCAGCGACCTCTGAGGCAAAAAACAATAGCCCGGATAAACCAATGACACCCAGTATTTTGGATAGAAAACCCATAAATCACCTCAAAAAAGTCAATTTCAAACCGCCGCGCCAAGATTAGGTGGCTGATGCAAATCAATATCGCTACAATAACAATATGACAGATCAACCTTATTCTGACAAATTTCTGCGCGATATTCTGCGAGGCACCAAAACCGTGGCTGTGGTAGGCGTTTCAACCAACCCGATCCGGCCCTCATATTTTGTGGCGCGCTTTCTTCATCTTAGGGATTATCGCGTTATTCCGGTTAACCCGATGTATCCGGGCCAAGATTTATTTGGCCAGCCGTTCCACGCCAGCCTGTCCGACATTCCTAAGGATGGTCCAATAGAAATGCTGGATATTTTCCGCCGCTCTGATCAGGTGGTGCCAATTGTTGAGGAAGCATTGGAAACCCTGTTGCCGCGCGGCCTGAAAACCGTTTGGATGCAAATCGGTGTTATGAATAACGATGCCGCTGATCTGGCCCGCGCCGCGGGGCTGAACGTGGTGATGAACCGCTGCCCGAAAATCGAATTCCAACGCCTGTTTGGCGAATTACGAATGGGTGGCTTTAACACTGGAATTATCTCATCAAAACTGTAAGGGTTGGGTATGGGAACCGCTAAAACATATTGCAAAAATATCATTTTGGCTGTTGTTTTAATGTTCAGCCCTGCCGCCCAAGCCGGGGATTTTTTGGAGGATTTCCCATTTTATGTCCTTAAAATGATTCCGGCGCATCTGGCCTATGAGGGCCAGATTGACACAACCACCCCCGAATTTCGCGGCACGCTTTTGCTGTTGCGCAATGAATGGAGCGCCATTTGCGGCGCTGATGTCGGCGTTTGGCATTCCAGCCTTATTGGTGGCTTTGACGGGAACGAATGGGCCCCGGATCACTGGGTTGTCTTTTTTGATGACGATTACGGTGCCGCAGAATTACCCGACAGTGTTTGCCTGGAAAATGGCTATGAAAAACTGGGGAATATGCTTATTCCGGGCTTGTATTACCATTGTCTTTTTCGCGAAGATGACCCAGAAACCTTTGACCAAACTTGCTATTGAAACGGAGATATAAATGACTGATACATACGGCTTTGACACCCTGCAAATTCACGCTGGGGCACGGCCAGATCCCGCGACCGGCGCACGCCAGACGCCGATTTACCAAACCACCGCATATGTGTTTCGTGACGCAGATCACGCGGCCGCTTTGTTTAATTTGCAAGAAGTCGGCTATATTTATTCACGCCTAACCAACCCAACCGTTGCGGCGTTGCAAGAACGCGTGGCCACGCTGGAGGGTGGCGCTGGCGCTGTTTGTTGCTCGTCAGGGCATGCGGCGCAAATTATGGCGCTGTTTCCCTTGATGCTGCCCGGTGACAATGTTGTGGTTTCCACACGGCTTTATGGCGGTTCAATTACCCAGTTCAGCCAAACCATAAAACGTTTCGGCTGGGCCGCGACATTTGTTGATTTTGATGATTTGCCCGCGGTAAAAGCCGCCTGTGACGAGCACACAAAGGCAATCTTTTGCGAAAGCATTTCCAACCCGGGCGGTTATTTGACCGATATTCCGGCCATCGCGGCAATTGCTGACGCGGTTGGCATTCCGTTGATTGTCGATAATACGCTGGCGTCGCCTTACCTGTGCAAACCCATTGAAATGGGGGCAACGCTGGTTGTGCATTCCATGACCAAATACCTGACCGGCAACGGCACGGTTACCGGCGGTGTTGTGGTTGATAGCGGTAATTTTGACTGGTCCGCCAGCGATAAATTCCCCTCGCTTTCGCAGCCTGAACCAGCCTATCACGGGTTGAAATTCCACGAAACCTTTGGCAATCTGGCCTTTACATTCCACGGCATCGCCATTGGCCTGCGTGACCTTGGCATGACCCTAAACCCGCAAGCCGCGCATTATACCTTGTTGGGTATCGAAACCCTTAGCCTGCGCATGCAGCGCCATGTTGAAAATGCTGTAAAAGTTGCCACATGGCTGGAACAGGATCCGCGCGTTGATTTTGTGACCTATGCGGGGTTGATGTCCTCACCTTATGCGGACCGTGCTGCGGCGATTTACCCAAAAGGCGCGGGCGCATTGTTTACGTTCGCGGTAAAAGGTGGCTATGACGCCTGTGTCAAACTGGTTGATACGGTTGAGATTTTCAGCCATGTGGCCAATCTTGGTGATACGCGCAGCCTGATTATCCATTCCGCGTCAACAACCCATCGTCAACTTACACCACAACAACAAGAGGCCGCCGGGGCCGGGGCCAATGTTGTGCGCCTAAGCATCGGGATTGAAGACGCCAATGATTTGATCAATGATCTGGATCAGGCTTTGGCAAAATCAGCCGGATAACACCGGCAACGGCGCGGTGACATTCACCGCGCCACAGATTTTCAACGCAGCCACAGCTCTACGCGGCGGTTGGTTTCGCGCCCTGTTACGGTGTTGTTACAGCCGATTGGTGATGTATTCCCGTATCCCACAGGCGTAATTTTAACATTTCCCAGATTGCTTTGGCCCGTGGCCACAACAATCGCTTCGCGCACCAGTTCTGCGCGGGATTGCGACAATCGGGAATTTTCGTTGGCGGTGCCGATATTATCGGTAAACCCAAGAACCAGTATTTGCCGATTGGTAAATTCCCCGGCGCGGATCAATGTCGCCAGACGGATAATATCCTGTTTGGCCCGGTTATCCAGATTTGACGTGCCGCTGATGAAACGAAACGTCAATGACAGCCGCTCTGCGTCCATGGTGGTGGTCAGCAGGTTTTGCAAATTGCCCAGCGATGTCAGATCATTTTCGACAATCACAGCGTTGGCAATGCGCCGTCCCTGTTCATTCAGCGACTTTTGATCAATATTTTGACCAACGAATCCAGATCTTCCGACAATTTCCTGACCCGAGGGGCTGGTAATATAATTGATCAATTCGTTGGCACGATCGGGGCGAATTGCGCTGGATGTATACATGAATATGCGCCGAGAAAGCGGATATTCTTCGGTTTTAATTGAAAAACTCGACGATGTGGAAACCTGCCCGCATATGGACCGGATGGCCAAGGCGCGCGTATCTCTTTCTTCGGCAAAACTGGTAATACCGATACCGTTCAAATTATTGGCAACCGAGTCGGCAACCGCCGCATTTGACGGCAATATAGTTGCAGACCGCAAGAAATTAAGCTGGTTTGGTGTCATAGCCAGTTCATCAAAACCAATAACTGTTGCGGATATTTCATCGCGGCGATACAAAGATATTGGCGCGGCCAGCCCTCCAAGTTGTGACCAGTTTGTAATTTCGCCAGCGAAAATCTGGGCGATTTGCCCGACACTAAGTGCGGCAATCGGATTATCACGGTGAACAACAGCAATGATCCCATCGAGGCCGATGATATGTTCCTGTTCAGCGCTGCGCAGAGCACCCAGCCCGCTATTGGCAAATTTGCTTTGCTCGGCAATCGTGGCCTCACGCGATGAAATGCCTATTACCGCCTGACCCGATTCAAGCGCGGAAAACGCGTCAGCAGAGCTGCCCGATAAAACTGTTATTGTTGAATAAAAGCTGTTATCCGCGTTGATAATTGAATAAACGGATATACCTTTTTCGCCATTCTCAATCTGTAGATCGCCGCCGCGTTCAAGGGCATAGGCTTCGATCAGCCTTGGCAACAGCATATCGCCGATCAAATTTGATCCAACAATGGTGAATTCTTCGATCGTAGAAATTAAATCCGGGCAGTTCTCACCCAGACAGTTCACCGTCGATACCGCAATAGACATTTCACCAATCGCTGTGCCGATTGTGTAAAATTCGCCGTCAAAATCCAGTAACTCTCCGGTAAGCTTGATGGTCCCGTCAACGGAATTAAGTGTCACGTTTTGCGCAGTCACCAGTGTTGTTGACATAAAAACCATGCCCAATATTCCGATAACGCGACACATGAATTTGAACATTTGCGGCTCCTGATTCCAATGGTAACGGCTGTTGTTAGAATGAAAAAACTGCGGCCGATTAATTGATACTCTATTTTGCTAAACAATTGATTGCCCCGCCGTCAACCTTTTGTGCCATAAAAAGCCACTAGTCGCGGAAATTTGACACCAAACCCGTTGTAAACCGCATTTCGGGGCGATTGCAGCATATCCAATAGAATTTAAGCTTGAATCCGCGCATTTTGTCTAGCAAACGCAGACTCTTGGATTTATTGTGTGCTAAACGCATCAACAAATATGTGTGCAAACGCATCAACCGAATTAACGTAACATCTTTTTCGAGGATTATGACCGGTCCACTCCCCTCCCTCGCGTTGGAAATGTCAATGGAAGGCATTGCCTTGCACCAGCTTGCTTTTGACGGGCACTGGCATGAACTGTCGCGCGTTGGTCTTAACGATGCTGCGCTGCGCGAAAAAATGGCGAATATGCGCGAAATCGCCCAGCGGCTTGAGGGGCGGCGTTTTAAGGTTCGGGTTTGGTTGCCCGCTGACCAAATTATCAAAAAATCCGCAAAGCTTACGGATGCCTCACCCCGCGCGCGTGATGCCGAAGCCCGCCAACTTTTGGAAAAAATCACGCCCCATGGCCGGGCAGATTTCGCCATTGCCTTAAATCCTTCGGCTGAGAATGACCAGACATTGGTTGCCGGCGCTCGGATCAAAACCATGCAAGAAGCCGCGGCTTTTGCAAAAAGCCACGGCTTTCGTGCTGAGGCCTATTCCACCCGACAAGCTGTTGATGGCTTTGCTGATAAACCCTATTTTCGTTTACCGCCAAACCGTATCCGTCAGGCCGGTGTCGCCATTGGCGTGTTGGTTGTTGCTGGTGCTTTGATCATCGGTGGCGCCACCTTCAGAATGGCGGATCCGTATTTGTGGTGGGAAAAACCGCCCGAGATCGCAGATTTCGGCCCCTTCCAAAACCCGGACCCATCCGTTGACCAAAGCGCCGACAATGTCCTGCCCGCTGCGCTTGACACGCCGGAATTTCCGGTATTCTCCGCTGTCTCAACCCAATCCATAAGGGAGCCGCTGCCCTATTTGCCCCAAAGACGTCTGGATGCTACTGCCCTCGATACCATCAGCGAACCAGCAGCGTTATATGCAGAAAATTTCGACGTTGCCTTTTCACAAATGGCCGAAGCAACGCGGTTTTCGCTGCCTTTGGTGTTAGCGGGTTTATCACCCCCCGCCACTGCTGACCGGGCACCGGCGCTTGGCTTGTATAATGTTCTGTCCGACATGGCAGCGCTTGTCTTGCCCACCGAAGCTCCGGCTTCTCATCAAACCAGCCTGCCGCCGGATTTGACCATGGTTACCGTGGCAAACCCGCCCGACACTGTTGCAAGCATATTGTTTATGTTGGAGCCGCTACCCGCCATTGCCACAACGATCCCTTATAATTTACAGCGCGAACTGGCCAATACTTTTGGTATTATCACAAGCGATTTTTCCGTGCCCGAAGCAACCGTTCTTGCTGAAAGTAAAGTCGTCGATGTAACCCGTGGCCTGCCCGAAATTCTGCCGCGCCTGCGCAGTGGCCGGGCCATCCCCCCCCAAGTCGCGGTGCAGGAAATCCAGCCAATCGTCACAATTATTGAGACAATCCCCGCTGATCCCGAAACAATTGCCGCCGCTGCGCGCGGTTTTCGCATCATCGAAGGGCCGCCGGAAATATTACCGGTGCGCCGCGTAGTGCCCCCTGTTGTGCCCGAACCAACAGTTGAACCAACAGCCGAGCCACCCGCAGATACGGCGGATTCACTTGCCCAAGACACTGTCGCAAGCCTTGAAATCAATGATGCCCCCCCGCCGGTCTTTACCGGCGAAATTGAGATCATATCAGGCCAGCCAGCGCTTTTGCCCTTGCTTCGATCCGGGGCAACAATACCGGAACCGGGTTCGGAACCCGTTGTTATTCCAACCCCGCAAGATACCGAGCCTGAAGAAACCCAAGACGCCGTTGTCTTGGCAACCAACCAAACAACGCCGGCTGATCTTGTTGATGAAACCGACAATGTTGAACCGCTTGACCCTGCCATTGCCGCCGCAAATGCGTTGCGCGCCGCGCGGCGGCCTCAGGCCATTATTGACATGCCCGCACCCGTCAACCCGATGCTTTCCGATGCCGCGCCCGCATTGGCCCGCTTGCCAAACCATCGCGGCGAAGGGTTTAATGCAAATGCCGCAAGAATTGCGGAAATTGCCTCAAACCGGCCACGCGCGGTTGCACCTGTGGTTCCGACGGACCCGCAAACTGTCAATTTGCCCACAACTGCATCTGTTGCGCGCGCTGCAACCATTGAAAACGGGATAAACCTGAACAAAACCAGTTTGATGGGCATTTTTGGAACCGCCGATAATCGCGATGTGCTAATCCGGCTGGCGTCAGGCAGGATATTAGAAGTGGGTCTCGGAGACCGGTTTTCTGGCTGGACTGTGGTTGCAATCGGCTCCGATTCTATCCGAATTCAAAAAGGCAACCGGACCGAAATTTTACGCATGCCGAATTAGGCTGTCCAGCGATCCAGCTTGGGGATCCCGCGCGTAAACAACCACGCCATGATTTTTGGCATACCCTTTTTGCGCAAGGCTCCTACGCAGAAATCCTGCATTTGGGTGGCGGTAATACCTTGTTGCAAAAACGCACCATCCCCATAACAAAACGAACAATAGATGGTGCTAAGCGATCCGTCCGCCTCGCTCCCTCCGCCTTTTATATCTTTGTTCAGCGGCATGCCGCAGCTTTGACACATCTTTGCCATATCGATTCTCCTTTTGGTGTTGCGACACAAGCAAAACCGTGGTCTATTGTCAATGGTTTTGAAGGAATAGACATGCGCATTGGGCAACTTGCAAAGCAAACCAACCTAAGCCGGGACACCATCCGGTTTTATGAACGCAATGGGTTGATCCATTCAAACCCATCAGATAATCCCGCGAATACCTATCGCAATTATGACAGCGAAACCGTTTTCACATTGGAAATGGTGCGCGAGGCCCAAGCCGCCGGTTTCACCATTGCCGAGCTCAAAAAATTCATGCAACAATTGCAATCCGCCCCGCCCGATGATTTTGACGGTGAGGATTTCCTGCAAAACAAAATTTCAGACGCTCAAAACGATTTCTAAAAACCCTGCAAACAACCAAAGCCGCACTGGCAAATGATGCATAGGGCGGGGTTCAGCCCGCCATTACCCATCGTTAAATCAACAGCATTGCCGCCAGCCCCAAAAAGGCAAAGAACCCGACAATATCGGTGACCGTTGTTACAAACGCGCCCGAGGCCAGCGCCGGGTCAGCGCCCAGTTTATCCAGCGTAATCGGGATCATAATACCCGCCAAACCAGCCACCAAAAGGTTGCCGACCATCGCCAGCCCCAGCACCACGCCCAGCATATAATCGCCAAACCACACCACACCCACAATGCCGATAATCACCGCAAAAACCACGCCGTTGGCCAGCCCCACCAGCACCTCACGCCGCACAACCCGCAGCGCATTTGCCGGGGTCAAATCATGGGTTGCAATCGCCCGCACTGCCACGGTCAGGGTTTGAGTGCCCGCGTTTCCCCCCATTGACGCCACAATCGGCATCAAGACCGCCAGCGCAATAATTGCCTCCATCGTTTCAGCAAATTGCGCGATAACTATTGACGCCAGCACCGAGGTGAACAGATTTACAGCCAACCAGGGAAACCGCCGTTTGGTGGTCCGCCAGACCTTATTCGCCAAATCTTCATTGCCCAAACCTGCCAGCAGGTTCATGTCTTCCTCAACCTCGTCTTCCAGCACGTCCATAGCATCGTCAATGGTGATCACCCCCACCAAACGCCCGTTTTCATCAACCACCGGCGCGGAAACCATGTGATACTGGTTAAACGCATATGCCACATGTTCAATATCCTGATCCACCGGAATGGTGCGGAAATTGTCGGTCATCAGCGCGCTTAGCAGCACCTCTCGTGCGGTGCCCATGATCAAGCCAAGGCGCACATCGCCCACCGGATGCATCATCGGGTCAACGATAATTACATCGTAAAACACCTCCGGCAGGTCCTCAGCGGCGCGCATATAATCAATGATTTGCCCAACATCCCAATGGCTTGGTGCCACAACGGTTTCGCGCTGCATCAACCGCCCGGCGCTGTTGTCGGGGTATGTCAAGGCTTGTTCAACCGCATGCCGGTCAGCGATATCCAGTTTTTCCAA
>CAZSSS010000026.1:0-11433 GCA_964609255.1 uncultured Rhodobacterales bacterium | reverse complement strand
TTATCTTGACCTTGAGGGCACAATCTGGCTGGAAAACTTTTTGGCCAAATACCCTTATACGGTGCTGATCGTCAGCCATGACAAAGACCTGCTGAACCGTTCCGTGAACGCAATCCTGCATCTGGACCAGCAAAAACTGACGCTTTATCAAGGCAATTACGACAATTTTGCCAACCAGCGCCGCGCCAAAATCGAACAACAGGTTTCCGCCAAGAAAAAGCAAGACCGCGAACGCGCCCATATGCAAAGCTTTGTTGACCGGTTCAAGGCCAAGGCCTCCAAAGCCAAACAGGCGCAGTCGCGCGTCAAAGCGCTGGAACGCATGAAACCGATTGCGGCGGTGGTGGGTGATACTGTCGCCAGCTTTAATTTCCCGACGCCCGAGGAACTGTCGCCGCCAATTGTGCGCATGGAAAACGCCGCTGTTGGCTATGACGGGAATATTATTTTGCAAGGCTTGGACCTGCGCATTGACCAAGATGACCGCATCGCCCTGCTGGGGGCCAATGGCCAAGGCAAATCAACGCTGTC
Source organism: uncultured Rhodobacterales bacterium (assembly GCA_964609255.1). Taxonomy (GTDB): domain Bacteria; phylum Pseudomonadota; class Alphaproteobacteria; order Rhodobacterales; family Rhodobacteraceae; genus UBA3077. The sequence goes on along the minus strand of CAZSSS010000026.1, from coordinate 10,902 downwards.
AAAATTGATCGCGGGGCGGCTGGATGTCATGAAAGGCACTTTGCACAGCTCCAGCAAGCTGCGCATCGGGTATTTTGCCCAGCACCAAGTGGATGAACTGTTCTTGGACGAAACCCCCATTCAGCACGTCATGCGCGAACGCCCAACCGAAACCCCTGCCAAAATCCGTGGTCGTCTTGCGGCTGGCGGGCTTGGCCCCGAAGCGGTTGAAACCGTGGTTGCCAAGCTGTCTGGCGGGCAAAAAGCGCGGCTGTCGATGCTGTTGGCCACCATTGACGCCCCGCATCTGATCATTCTGGACGAGCCAACCAACCACCTTGATATCCAAAGCCGCGAAGCGCTGGTTGAGGCCCTGACCGCCTATAATGGCGCGGTTATTCTGGTTAGCCACGATGCCAGCCTTGTGGAATTGGTTGCTGATCGTTTGTGGCTGGTTAAGGGGGGTAAGGTTGCGCCCTATCACGAAGATATGGAAGCCTATCGGCGCATGTTGCTTGCGGAGCGCGGCGGCGCTGCCAAAGACCCTGTCAAAAAGGCAAAACCCGTTAAAAAGGCCCCAAAACCAGCGGCGAATGCGGCGCTTAAGAAAGAGGTTCGTATTTGTGAGGCCCGGGTCGCCAAATTAACGGAAATGCGCGATAATATCGACCGGCGGCTGGGCAATAAGGCATTGTATGAACGCGGCGACGTTGAGGAAATTGATAAATGGACCAAAAAACGTAAAGAGGTTATAAACGGGTTAGAGAGGGCTGAATCGATGTGGATGAAAGCCATGGAGAAACTGGAACGCAGCTAACATGGAATTTGACCTCGCCCTGACCGCTTTTGTCGCGCTGTTTGTCATTATTGACCCCATCGGCCTTGCGCCGTTATTTATCGCGCTTACCCAAGGTATCACCCCCGCACAACGCCGAAAAATTGCTTTTCGTGCGGTTTTAACCGGCTTTGGTATTCTGGCATTATTTGGGCTGGCAGGCGAGGCAGTGCTGGATGCCATCGGCATCGGCATGCCCGCTTTCAGGATTTCGGGCGGTATTTTATTATTTCTTACCGCGATCGAAATGCTGTTTGAAAAACGAACACAGCGCCGTGAAAATCAGGCGGAATCTGAAAACGACCCGTCGGTGTTTCCACTGGCCATGCCTCTTATTGCTGGTCCCGGTGCCATGACAACCATGATCCTGTTGACGGGGCAATATTCGGGCAACATCAAAGGCCAAGCAATAATATTTGCGGTTATGGCCTTGGTTCTTACGCTTGTGTTGATTATGTTCCTTGCAGGAAACCTGATCGAGAGGTTGCTCGGGCAAACCGGCATAAACCTGATCTCTCGGCTTTTTGGTATGTTTTTGGCAGCACTTTCGGTGCAATTTGTCATTGATGGCATTCGGGATATCGGCCTTTAGGGGAATAAATGCGTGATCTGAACGGCGACGAGCAAGCCACATTTTTTTATCTGGTTCTTTTGCTGATTGTCATTGGCGGTTCAATGGTTCTTGGGTCCAGAAAACGGCTGAATCAAACATTACAAAACCTTGGCATCTGGATGCTTATCTTTGTCGGGTTTGTTGGGGCCTACAGCATGCGCGCGCAGATTGAGGAACAGATTTTTCCGTCACGCCCGCAAATGATCGATACCGGCACAGTATCGATCAACCGCGCATGGGATGGCCATTTCTATGTTGATATTCTGGTCAATAACCAGAGAATAAAATTTATCATCGATACCGGTGCCAGTCATATTGTGCTAAGCAGGCAAGACGCAGAGAAAATTGGTATCCGCTTGGATACATTGAATTTCTCCGGGTCGGCCAGCACTGCAAATGGCATCGTGGCAACGGCACGTGTGCAGTTGCGCAGCATGATACTGGGCCGGTTTTCTGACCGCGATTTGCGGGCGTCAGTCAATGACGGCGATATGGACCGATCGTTGCTGGGAATGGATTATCTGAATCGGTTTGACAAAATCGAGATATCCCAAAACCGGATACTTTTGATCCGCGAATAACTTTGGCTATGGTGCCGTTGATTCCGCCTTTTTGACCCAACGCCCGTCAGTGTCCTGCGCCCAGTAAACCGCCTGCATCTTTGCGGCGCAAACCGCCTTCCAGTCCTGACGCGCAGCCGTTAATGCGGCCGGGTCATTGCCATCAAAAAATACACAGGCAAGATCAAATTCCTGCATATGTTCAGGCGTGGCCTGCGCGCCGTCAACCAGCATCAACACATTGGCATCATTCAGATTTTCAGTGGTATCTGTCAAAAGGACAGGTTGGTCAGCAGGGGCATTTCCCTGCGCGGTTCCATGGGGCAAAAAACTGCCTGCATTCTGGACCCACAAGGTTTGATCAAGGTGCGCCATTCGTTCACTGTCACCACAGCGCACCAATACCCGCCACCCCCGTTGCAATGATTTTTCAAGCAAAGCGGGCAGCGTATGTTCCAGCGGCGTGCGGATCAGATGATAAAAGCGGATTTCCTGCATCAGGTCTCAAAATAATCCCGAACAAGACGGTCAAGCGCCCCAACACCCCAGCCAGTGGCACCTTTTGGGGCCATGTCGGTTGGCCCGGGTGAGGCAACCCCGGCAATATCAAGATGAATCCACGGCGTGTCATCCTTGACAAAGCGCTGCAAAAATTGCGCGGCACTGATCGACCCACCGGGTTTACCGCCAATATTTTTCATGTCAGCAATGCGGGATTTCAAAAGCTTGTCATAGGCTGGCCCCATTGGCATTCGCCATGCGCCCTCATCTTCCAGAGCCGCGGATTTCAGGAATTTTTTGCACAGCCCGTCATTGTTGGAAAACACACCGGCGTTTTCATGGCCAAGGCCGATGATGATTGCACCGGTCAGGGTGGCAAGGTCAATCATGGCCACCGGGTTGAATTTTTCTTGGGTATACCAAAGGATATCGGCCAACACCAAACGCCCCTCAGCGTCGGTATTAATGACCTCTACGGTGTCGCCTTTCATGGATCTTATCACATCACCGGGGCGCACCGCATTGCCATCGGGCATGTTTTCAACAATGCCGACAACCGCAACAACATTTGCTTTGGCTTTGCGGGTGGCCAGTGTTTTCATCACCCCTGCAACAACCCCCGCACCGCCCATATCCGTTGTCATGTCTTCCATGCCGCCAGCCGGTTTCAAGGAAATGCCGCCAGTGTCAAAAACCACACCCTTACCCACAAGCGCAAAAGGTGCCTGCTGTGCGTCCCCGCCGTTCCAGCGCATAACCACAACCTTTGACGGGCTACGAGACCCCTGCCCGACACAAAGCAATGTGCGCATGCCCAGCAGTTCCAACGCGTCTTCTTCCAGCACGTCGACCTCTACTCCGAGGTCACGAAGACCTGTCAGACGCAGCGCGAACTCAGTGGTTGTTAAAATATTTGCCGGTTCGTTCACAAGGTCGCGTGTGAAAAACACACCGTCAGTCACGGCTGCCATGGGTGCATGCAGCGCCGCAACCGCCGACGGGTCGCTGACCATCGCTGAAATCATATGTAAAATGGCATCACTGTCGGATTTATGTTTGTTGAAATTGTAAGACCGCAACGCCAGTCCATGGGCAATTTCTGCCGCGCGTGCATGTGACGCCAGCAAAACCGTCAGGGCTTCGTCACCGCGAAAAGCGGCCATTGCCGCACCGGCTTTGCGTGCCTCCAGCGCTGTAATAGAGCGGCCAGCCTTAACAACCTGCACCGCAGGGGTTGCCATATTGGCGGGAAACGCCAGCACATGGCCTTCGCTTTGTTTAACTTTTGTCCAGGTTTTTGATTCAACAAGGCGTTTAATCGCGCCCTTGGTCAAGGTGTTGATTTTGCGTGTCAGCGCATTCATGGACCCGTCATCGCCAATAACGATGGCAATTTTGCCCCGAATATTTGCGATAGCCCCGGTGTCATTGGCAATAAAATTGATCTGGATTGGATCAGTCATGGGGTGCTCCTCGGCAAGAATCTGTTCAAAAGACCGTAGCCTGTGTAACACAACTTGACCAGTTGCCTGATTACAAATAGGCGTTGTTTAGCGTTTAATAACCACCAAGGACACCTTGCTTGAACCGGCTAGACCGATATTTCATTTCCCAGCTTTTGGCACCGTTTGGATTCTTTTCGCTGGTAATTGTCGGAATTTTCTGGCTGGCGCAGGCGTTGCCATTGGTGGACAAGGTTATCGAAAGCGGTCAATCGGGGCTGGTTTTTCTGGAAGTGACCTCGCTGCTTATTCCTCGGGTTATGATGGTTTCAATCCCCTTTGCCTCATTTGGCGCGGCGCTTTATGCCCTTAACCGCATGTATACAGAGGCCGAACTGGTGGTCATGATGACCTCTGGGCAATCCCCCATGGCTTTGGCCCGCCCGGTTACCATTTTTGGGCTTTTTGTATTGGTCTTGATGGTTATTACGACGTTTTATCTGGTTCCCGCCAGCCAAACGCAGTTGCACACCCGCATGAATCAAATAAAAACCGAAATGGCATCCAGCCTTGTTCGCGAAGGGCAATTCATTCACCCGTCAGATAATATTACCATTTATGTGCGCGATACATCGCGTGACGGTGAAATGGCAGGAATGTTTTTGCATGACAACACCAATGCCGATAATCCGATCACATACTCAGCCCAAAAAGCCTTGTTTTTGCGCGATGGGTTTGAAATGCGCATCATCATGATTGACGGTATAATCCAGAATTATGCCAAAAATGATGCGTTGCTGAATACCATTCGGTTTGACCGGTTTTCCTATGATCTGGGCGAGGTGCTGCCGAGTTTTGAAAACTATCAACGTGTTCCGTTTGAAATGTATCCGCATGAATTGCTGTTCCCAAGCCAAGAAATGCTGGATAGCCCCCATTGGAGCGCTGGTGATTATGCGGCTGAGGGGCACCACAAGGTTGTCTTGCCCATATCAGCAATGGCGCTGCCGCTGATCGGGCTGGCGGCAATTTTGATGGGCGGATATCGGCGGGGGGGCTTTATGACCCGGATGGTTGTTGCGTTCATTCTGGGGGTTGTGTTGCAATCTGCGGTGATTGTCGCAAAATCGGCGATTCAAAACGCGCCGGAACTTGCCTGGACCATGTATTTACCCTCTGCGGTTGGGTTATTTGGTGCTTTTGCTGCGCTGCTTTATGCGGGGCGCACACGAAGGCCGCGAAACGGCGGCACGGCATGACTTTATCTTTATATGTGCTGCGCAAGTTCATGTGGAATATTGTCCGCGTTCAGCTGGCGTTTCTATTTTTGATCCTGATTATCGACGGAGTAGAGCAATTGCGGGTCATGTCCAACTATAACGCTCCAACCAAAGACATCTTTATTATAACACTTCTGCGGTCTAATTCGTTGATTATGCAAATGTTTCCGCTGGTTGTCATGCTGGCGGCCTTGTCTACATTTCTTGGTTTGTCGCGCAGTTCCGAATTGGTGATTTCCCGCGCGTCGGGCCATTCTGCCTTGCGTCTGCTGGTTGTTCCGCTGGTTGCAACAGCGTTGATGGGCACCGCCATGACCACAGTTTACAACCCCATTGTTGCGGCAACCATTCGTCAGGCTGACAGCATACTGGACCGATACAATGTTGGCGGCAGGTCGCTGGTTTCCCTTGGCGGAGCCGGCATTTGGTTGCGTCAAGGTGATCAGGACAGCCAGTTTGTTATTCAGGCAGAACGAACCAGTTTTAACGGCACGATTTTGTATCAGGTGGGCTGGCATGAATTTGCGCCCAACGGCCATGTTATCCGCCGCATAGAGGCAGAACGCGCACAGCTTTTGGACGGGGAATGGGTTATTCGCCGGGGTAAACAATGGGTGTTTGATATCTCCAATCCTGACGATATCAATGCCGAAACCGCTTTTGACGAATTGCGCCTGCCTACAAATCTGACGTCACAGGAAATATTAAAGAATTTCGCGCCACCCAACGCTGTGTCAATCTGGAACCTGCCCAAACTGGTTACTCAGTTGGAGACATCCGGGTTTTCAACCCATCGTCAACGGCTTTTCATTCAGTCAGAACTTTCCCGCCCGATGATGCTTGTGGCAATGTTTTTGATTGGTGCGGGGTTTTCAATGCGGCCCTCAAGGTTTGGTCAAACCAGCGTGATGGTGCTGATTGCCATTCTGTCCGCCTTTGTCCTTTATTCAATTCAAAGCATCGCTGAATCGCTTGGTTCTGCGCAAGAAATTCCGATTTATCTGGCGGCCTGGGGTCCGCCATCTGCCGGTATTTTACTGACGTTGGGCTTGCTGCTTCATCTTGAAGACGGTTAATATGCACCTCCCTCAGCCCCGCCGGAGCAGCCGTTGTTATTACTTAAAAAATCCAGAGACATCCTTCTGCTTTCGCTGATTTTTCTGTTTGGAATCAGTGGATTGGCAATGGCACAGGTATCAGCGTTCACCTCTCTTTTTGCTGATAATATCAGATTTGATTCGGCAGCACAGCGCCTGATTGCCAGTGGCAATGTCATTGTTATATTCAACGACGCCCGACTTGAGGCTGATAAAATCATTTATGATGCCGGATTGGGGCGGGTTTTTGCCGAAGGGGGAATTCGGATATCCGGTAATGGCGGCGATGTTTTTATTGCCGATATCGCGGAATTATCCACAAATCTGCAAGAGGGCCTGATCCGTGGTGCCAAATTGTTGATGGCCAACCAGTTTCAGATTTCAGCCGCAGAAATAAGGCGGACCGAGGGGCGGTTCAATACGTTATATCGCGCCGTCGGCTCATCCTGTCAGGTATGCTTTGATCGCCCGGTTCCCATGTGGCAAATTCGTGCGGCGCGTATCATACAAGATACAGAACGCCTTAGATTCTATTTTGAAGATGCCCGGTTTGACGTGTTTGGCGTTCCGGTTCTGTATCTGCCACGGCTAAGCATGGTTGCCCCCTCGGTCACACGCGCGACCGGTCTTTTGGCCCCTTTATTTGTGTCCTCTGATGTCTATGGCTATGCGGCCAAATTGCCATATTTTATTACCTTCGGGGACCATGCAGACGCAACAATTATACCCTTTGGGACCAGCACCGGCGCGTTTTTACTTGAAGCATATTACAGGCAAAGATACGCCAATGGCAGTGTTGATATTGCTGGCGCATTTGCACTTACTGACAATAACGGTTCTGCGGGTCATGGGTTTTTATCGGTGGATGCCATCTTTGATATTGGCGCTGGCCGCCAGCTTTATTCGGATGTCAAACTGACCAATAATGATGGTTTTTTGCGGCGATTTGGCTTTGACAATTCAGACAGGCTGGTCAGTTCCGTTGGGATACGCCGGTACCATGAAACCGGTTTTTTTGAGGCAGGTGCTGTATTTTTCCAAAGCCTGCGCGACGACGAAGTTGATGCAGAGGTGCCTTTTGCCTTGCCCGAAATCAATTACCGGAAAACATGGGATGACAATCTGATGGGCGGCAGAATTGGCGTTGATGTCAGCTCAGTTGGACTGTTTCGACGAACAGGGCGCGATGTTTTCAGGTTAAGCGGCTCAGCCGATTGGAGCCGCGACTGGACTGCGGCATTTGGCATTCGGGCCAGCGCGTTTGCAGCCTTGCATGCTGATGCCTATCGGGTTTGGAACGACGTCGGGTTTGATGACAGAATACTGTTTAGGATCACGCCGCTCATTGGCGCGGAAATGCGCTTGCCGCTGGTTAAAAACGGCAAAAATAATGTTTTGCATGTGGTGGAGCCAGTTATGCAAATTGTGTTTGCACCCGATCTTGCATTTAATGACAGCGTGCCCAATGAAGACAGTTTGCAAGTGGAGTTTGACGAAACCAATCTTTTTGCCATCAATAGATTCCCCGGTTCAGACGAATTCGAAACCGGATTACGCGCCAATATCGGTGTCAGTTATCATCGTTATGACCCATCGGGATGGACGCTGGGCGTTGATGTCGGGCAGATTTTCAGATTTGACGACAGCGGCCAGTTTTCCAGCGGGTCGGGTTTGAATGGCGAAAGCTCGGATATTTTGGCGGCTGTAAGTTTTGAGCTGCCCTCAAAGGTTCGTGTTGTTACCCGATTACTTATGGGCGGCGGTTTTGAAGTGCGGCGCGCTGAATCCGAGGTTCTTTTGAATTTTGATCGCTTTAGCATTGATGCCTCTTATGTTTATCTGGCCCCCGATGTTACTGCGGGATCGCTGGTTGAGCGTTCCGAGGCCAATATCGGTGCCACATACCAATTTCAGCCCAATTGGCTGCTAAAACTGGACTGGCGGCATGATTTAATCGAAAATCAAGACATTTTTGCGGCTTTGGGGCTGACATATGGTAATGAATGTCTTGAAATTGACCTTTCGCTCTCGCGCCGCTTCACAATTTCGAATAGTGTTCCGGCGGAAACCAGCTTTGACGTCTCAGTAAGACTTGCAGGTTTTGGCGGAGGGTTGCAAAATGAATGGCCGGCACAACGATGCCTGCAAGTGCAGTGAACAGGGCAAAAGGTGACAGATAAATGGTTCGTCTAATCAAAAGGCTGGCAACAATTTGCCTTATTACAATGGTGCTTCCGGGCATGTCATTTGCCCAAAGCGCTTTTTCCGCTGCTTATCGTGTCAATACCAGCATTATTTCTTATTACGACATCGACCAGCGGGTCAAAATGATGCGCGTGCTTGGCGCCAATGGTCCAAACCTGCGGCAAGCCGCCATTGACGCGCTTATTGACGAACGTCTTGAGGTCGAGGCCGCAAGGAATTTTGGCATAGATGTTCGCCCCGAAGAATTGGCCCGGGCAATCGACAGTTATGCACAACAGCGAAACATGAGCAGCGAACGCCTGTTGGCCCGGCTTCGCGGGCGCGGCGTTTCTGAAGAAGCGTTTGAGGATTTTGTAACAGCATCGATCATATGGCGAACCGTGTTGCGGGCACGATTTGGCAATCAGGCCGCACCAACCGAGAATGAATTGAACTCTCAGCTAAACACATTTGCGGTTGCGTCCTCGTCCAGCATTCAGTTGGGCGAAATCGCCCTGCTTTATACAGAACGTGGCCAAGATGCCACGGTGGCGCTTGCCACTCAATTGGTTGGCCAACTGCGAAACGGTGCCAATTTCCAGAATATGGCACGCCAGTATTCACGGTCTCGTTCTGCACAAAATTGCGGGGTTATCGGATGGGCTTCCCCCAGCCGTCTGCCCCCGCAACTGGCTGCGGCGGTGCGTGGTCTAAGGGCTGGTCAGGTTACGGAACCAATTTTCATCCCCTCGGGCATTATTATTATCAAAGTTCTGGACAGCCGCACACAGACCCAACAAATCGCGATTCCATCAAAAATCAGCGTAACTTATGCGCAGCTTGTGTTATCTAACACCGCTGATGCAGAACGCATTCGCCGCAACCTTGATGGTTGCCGGGGGCTTGAGGAACGCGCCGCCACGCTTGGCAATGGCAGCAGGGTTATCGGCCCCGTTGCATTGGCCGAAGTGCCAACCGACATTGGTCTTGCGCTTGCGCGGCTTGAACCTCGCGACAGTGACATTGTTAACGGTGACAACATAACCAGCGTTGTGGTTTTATGTGACAGGGTGTCGGAAATGTCGGGCGAGGCCCGTGCAACATTGCGCAACCAGCTTTTTGGGCAAAACATGCAGAACCTTGCCGAAGGGTATTTATTGGAACTGCGCCGCACATCGATCATCGAAAAACAATGAATGGTGACCCTCTCCCGCCCTTGCGGGAGGTCATCGCCACCCATGGATTGGCAGCGCGAAAATCGCTTGGCCAAAACTTTTTGCTTGATCTGAACCTTACCGGAAAGATCGCGCGCAGGGCCGGTGATTTAAGCCAGTGCGATGTGCTGGAAATAGGCCCCGGCCCCGGCGGCCTGACCCGCGCCTTACTGGCAGAAGGGGCGCGCAAGGTTGTTGCCATTGAAATGGATGAGCGCTGTTTACCCGCGCTGGCAGAAATTTCTGAAGCCTATGAAAACCGCCTGACGGTTATGTCGGGGGATGCTTTGAAAATTGATCCAACCCCGTTATTGACCCAACCCGTTCGGGTTGTGGCAAACCTGCCTTATAATGTCGGCACCGAATTATTAATCCGCTGGCTTACCCCACCAAGCTGGCCCGCCTATTGGTGCAGCCTGACATTGATGTTCCAAAAAGAAGTTGCCCAACGTATCACCGCAATGCCGGGCAGCAAGGCATATGGCCGGTTGTCTATTTTGGCGCAATGGCGCACCACGCCCAAATTGGCGTTTGAATTACCGCCATCAGCGTTCACCCCACCGCCCAAGGTTACGTCTGCAGTTGTGCATTTTGAACGCTTGGAAAAACCGCGTTTTCCAGCGGATCAAAAAACCCTGACCGAGGTGGTCGCGCGCGCCTTTAACCAGCGGCGAAAAATGATGCGGGCCAGCCTGAAAGGCATCGTTTCGGATTTGGAGACCCATCTGGAATTTGCAGAAATCGCCCCTACGCAAAGGGCCGAGCAAGTTTCACTGGAGCAATTCTGCACGCTTAGCCAGCGCATTTATACAGCACGGCGCAGCTAGGTTATTCTGAAACGGGCGGCGTTTCAACAACCGGATCAACCGATGTCGGCGCGGGTTGTTTGGTTCGGGAACGGCTTTTGGGGCGTTTTGCGGGCGCATCTTCCGGTGTTTCAACCAATTCTGCGACTTCGGCTTCGACCGAGGCCATCGGCGGTTGCGCAACCGGATCCGTGGCTTGCTGGACTTTGTCGTCAGCATCCCGTTGGTGGCGGGCTTGTTGTTGGGCTTGTTGGGCTTGCTGGTTTTTCTGGTGTTCGGCCTGCCGTTCGGCCTGCTCCTTAAGTGCCGCGCTTAGCATGCGTGAATCATGTTCCGGATGTTGCATGAAGTTTTCAGCGGCAACCCGATCGCCTGCCAGTGTTGCGTCTGT
>CAZSSS010000025.1:0-11449 GCA_964609255.1 uncultured Rhodobacterales bacterium | reverse complement strand
TGGTAATATCGCGTTCAACACCGATATTCATCACATGTTCGCCGGATTTATTAAGTATCGGGCTGATGCTGGCCTCTATCCAGATTGGGTTCCCGGCTTTGGTTTTGTTTTCAATTTCAACCCGCGTTGGAATAAGTTCACGCGAAACATTGGCGATTTTTTCCAAGGCTTTATCAGAGGTCCACGGGCCGTTCAGAATCTCGCCGGTGGTTTGGCCAACGGCTTCGTCAAAGCTATAACCAGTTAATTCCGAGAATTTCGCATTCACCCAAGTAATACGCGCATCCGGCGTGGTGATAATAATCCCGTCGTTTACATTTTCCGCTACAAGCGCCAGCTTGAGCGCCTCTTTCCGTTGGATTTCCAATTCGGCATTTGTAATATTGCTGTCGCGTTCTGCGACAATTATCTGCCGCATATTTTTACGATTACGTGTCTGATATCGATAAAGAAATACCAGCAATCTTGAAATAATATAGACCAGAATTAAGGCCGCGCCAAAGTCAATGATCAGGATGGCGTGATTGGTCAGGCCAAGGCTATAATCAACAATAAACAGCGTCAGCATCGCAACGATAAACACGGTTTGTTTGATGCGCGTAACAAGCTGGAAATAATATACCGCCATACCCGCATCAATCGCGTTGCTTGTGATCATAACCAGTGAAAAGAAATGGGCAGGCGGCCCGGCGATCAGCCATGCCAGAACAATTGCAAATGCAATGCTGCCCGATTGTAACGTCGCTGTCAGGACAGCCAATTTTCGCAGCGCCAAGAATTTTTCAACCTTGAATCTGTTGGACATGATCCAGCGCAGGATTATCGTATCAGCAATATCGGCGCTGGCCATCAAGATAAAAATGCCAATGCCAAATACAGGTGAAATCAAAAACCCGAGCGATAGGCCAGAAATGGTCAGCACCGCCAAACGATGCCATAAAAACCTGACGCGGGATTGGCAATAGTGCCAGAACAGCCCCTCGGGCGAGGCAGCTTTGTCAAATTTCTCAAGTGCGGTGGAGAGCTTAGCCAAAAAATTGCCTTTAATTCAAAATTTGCTCCGGATAATTAGCAGCTTGAGGTTAACAATATCTGACAAGAATTTGTTAATTCAACCCGCGCCCCTTTAGCAACGCATCAACAGATGGCAGCGCGCCGCGAAATGCCACATAAAGCTCCTCAGGGTCTTTTGATCCACCTGCCGTATAAATATGTTTGGCCAGCCGCGCCGCTGTTTCTGGGTCAAAAATGTCGCCTGCTTCTTCAAACGCCTGAAAGGCATCCGCGTCCATGACCTCTGACCACATATAGGAATAATAGCCCGATGAATATCCGTCACCGGCAAAAACATGGGCAAAATTCGGTGTTGCGTGGCGCATGCGAATGGCGGCCGGCATGCCGAGCTTTTCCAGCGTTTGTGCTTGGGCCGCCATCGCGTCGCTCGGGGCGGGGCCGTTATGAAAATCAAGGTCAACCATCGCTGAGGCGATGAATTCAACGGTCTCAAAGCCGGACCCAAAATTTTCAGCGGCTTTCAGGCGGTCAAGCAAATTTTGCGGCATTGGCGCGCCGGTTTCTATGTGCAATGCGTGTTTGCGCAGTATTTCAGGATGCGCGCCCCAATGTTCAAACAACTGGCTGGGTAATTCAACAAAATCCCGCGCCACAGAGGTTCCGGCGATAAACCCATACGTCACGTCAGACATCAAGGAATGCAGCGCGTGGCCGAATTCGTGAAAAAGCGTGCGCACATCGTCAAAACCCAGCAACGCGGGCAGACCCTCGGGCGGTTTGGAAAAATTGCAGACATTTATCGTGATGGGCCGCACATCGCCGTCCAGCCTTGATTGACTGCGAAACCGCGAACACCACGCGCCTGAACGTTTTGAAGGCCGCGCGAAATAATCGCCGATAAAAACGCCGACATGCTGATCACCTTTGCTAACTTCCCATGCCCGCGCATCCGCGTGGTAAAGCGGTAAATCAAGCGGTTTGAACGACAGGCCGAACAATTTTCCAGCCACGTCAAATGCAGCGTTGATCATGCGATCAAGCTCCAAATAGGGTTTGACCTCGGCATCATCCAGATCATGCTCACGCTGTTGCAAAATCGCGGCATAATATCGCCAATCCCATGGCGCAAGGTCACCATTTATGCCGTCTTCATGCAGCAGGCCGGTCAATTTCTTTGCGTCCTGTTCTGCGGCGGCTTTGGCTGGCTGCCAGACTTTTCCCAGCAAATCCCGCACATTTTCCGGCTTTTTGGCCATTTCGCCATCCAGTTTAAAGGCCGCAAAATCGGTGTATCCCAGCAGGTTGGCGCGTTCATGGCGCAGGGCCAGCATTTCATTTGCGATGTTTCGATTATCGGTTTTGCCACCATTGGCACCACGCGCCACCCAAGCCTCATAAGCAATTTCGCGCAAATCACGGCGCGGGGAAAATTGCAAAAACGGCACAATCAGGGACCGCGATGTGGTGATGATATGCCCGTTGATATCACGGTCCTTGGCCGCAGCCGCTGCCGAGGCCACAAGGTCAGCGGGCAGGCCATCCAGCGCGTCCGCATCAAGCTGCATAAACCATGTGCGTTCATCCGCCAGCAGGTTTTGCGTAAACGCCGTGCCTTTGCTGGCCAACACGCCCATGATCTCAGCCAAACGCGCTTTTGCGTCACCTTTCAGTTCGGCCCCCGCGCGCACAAACATTTTGCGATACAGCATAAGCACGCGCTTTTGCTCATCATTCAAACCACGGTCGCTAATGGCATCAACCCGCGCAAACAGCGCGGCGTTCATCAGTAATTCGGATTGATAGGCCGCCAATTTGGGTGATAAATCACGTTGCAGGGCCTCCAGCTCTGGGGTGCTGTCAGCGCTGGCGATATTAAAGAAAACACCTGCCACGCGGTCAAGCAGGGCGTCTGAACGCTCCAATGCCTCAATGGTGTTTTCAAAACTGGCCGGAAAAACATCCGCCGCTATTTTGGCGCTATTGGCGCGGCCTTGGGCCAGCGCGGCATCAAATGCGGGGGCAAAATCCGCCACCTTTATCTGGTCAAAGGGGGGCATTTCAAACGGAGCATTCCAGTCGGACAGCAAAATATTCATGGTGGCACCTTTCATTTGATGCCAGACTAGTATGATCACAAAGCAACGGCCAGCGCCAAGACGCGCTGGCCGGTAATTTTATTCCGCCAGATCAAAAACAAACCGCACGGTCACCGGGGTTGTGCGTGTAATCGCTGGCAAGCTGGCCAAATCCATCAATATATCAATGCCCGCATCAATACCCAGATCATTGGTTTCAAGAAAAACCATGCCATCAGAAACCAGCATCACGCGGGTTTCTGATAAACGCACCGCAATCATTGGCGCGTCAAAACCGGTTTCACTGCCCAAAAGGGTCAGCGTAGCATCGGCCATCACGTTGGTTATGGCACCCGTTTCCAGACCTTCAAGCGTTTGGATATCGACCGTTGCGGCAACGCTCGCCATCCCCATTCCGTTAAAAACATGTTCGATAATACGTTCATTGCGAACATCAATATTGGTTTGAACGCTGCCAAGGTTGATCGAAACTGTAACATTGCCATTTGCATCAACACCGCCGGACAGGTCGGAAAAATTGTGGCTTTCGCCGACTGTGGTCTTTTTGACAGAGCCAAAAGAAATGCTTGAGGCCGAGCCATCCAGCACCCAAACACCCGCAGATGCAAATGTTGCGCTGGACACCAGAAATAGTGCGGCCAAGCCCGATATAATTTTATTCATTGAATGATCTCCCTGATCAGATAAGTTGGCCTCGATTTTACGAAACCACAAACTGTTAACACTTGGAGGCGGTATTATATTCGCGTCATCTGACAAAATAATTCGTCAAACCCTGATTGCCATGCATCCGCGCCTGTGGCGGTTTGCGTATGGGTTGACCCGTCGCCACGCGGCGGCGGATGATTTGACCCAAGCAACATGCCTGCGCGCCTTGGAAAAAGCCCGGCTATTCAAAAAAGACACCAGCGCAGACCGCTGGATTTTCACCATTTGTCGCCGTATCTGGCTGAATGATTTGCGCGCTCAAAAAATCCGGCTGGGTGCCGGGGTTATTCCGGCGCAGGAATGTGACCTGCGCGCAAAAAACTGCGATCCGGTTCAGAATATTTTTGCAACTGAGGTGTTTAACAAGGTAATGGCGCTGCCCGATGCCCAACGCGAAACCGTTTTGCTAACCTATGTCGAAGGGTTCAGTTATAAAGATACCGCTGCCATACTGGATATTCCCATTGGCACGGTAATGAGCAGGTTATCCGCTGCACGTAAGGCTTTGGCCGCGCTTAATAAGGATGATGAGTAATGTATTCTGACGAAGAACTGACTGCCTATCTTGATGGGGAAATGGACCCCGGTAAAATGGCTGATATTCAAAACGCGATTGAATCGGGGGAAATTCCGGCGGCGCGGCTGCTGGGGCTTAACATCGATAAATCGGCCATAAACAACGCTTTTGCATCCTTGCTGGATGCGGCCCCGGCGCAGGCAGTGCCCGCCGCCGCCGCCCCTCGCCATTTTGCAAGACTTGGGGCCGTTGCCGCCATTTTGCTGGCGTTGGCCACTGCTTTTTTTGGCAGTAAACTGGCACCCCAAAAAAGCTGGGAGATGGAAGTCGCGCATTATCAAGCGCTTTATGTTGCGGAAACATTGACCGGAATACAGCCAACCCCCCAGCGCTTGGCGCAAGAAATCGCGCGGGCCAACCAATTGCTTGGCCTTAATCTCAGCATTGAAACCCTTAGCGGATTTAAGGGCCTGACATTACGCCGCGCACAAGTATTGGGGTTTGAGGGGCAAACCCTGATCCAGATTGCCTATACCACGGCCAATGGCACCCCCATTGCATTTTGCATTCTCAAGCAGCAAAATTCGGTTGACCAAGCGATTGCAACCACTGAATTAGTGGGGCTGGCAGCCGCCACATGGCAAAGCACTGACCACAGTTTTTTGACAATTGGCGGGCAGGATCAAGACTTGATGTCCGATTTTGCCACCCATCTGGCTGCGCTGCTTTAGCCCCTTGGCGCGGCGCGCATCTTTGCCTCTAGTTGACGCAGAACCAATGACAGGCTGACTGTCATTATCAAGTAAATATAGGCAACAATATTGTATGTTTCCAAATATTTATACGACCCCGCCGCATATATTTTGCCAAGCTGCGCAATATCGGCCACGCCCAGCACCGACACCAGCGAGCTGTCCTTGACCAGCGCAATAAAATCATTGCCAAGTGGCGGCAGAATGGTGCGGATGGCCTGCGGGAAAACGATTTTTTGAAAGCGCTGCCAGCCATTCAGGCCCAACGCCTTTGCGGCCTCGATCTGGCCGGTATCAACGGATTGGATGCCCGCGCGGAACACCTCAGCAATAAAGGCGGAATAGCCAATGGTCAGGGCAATAACCGCGCGCCAAAACAGTGAAAGATCACGGGTTTTCACAGGGTCAAACCCCAGTGGATCCAGCAGCCAGTTAAGACCGGAAACCAACAGCGGCGCCCCGACAAACGAGACATAAATAAGCAGAACCAAAATCGGAATGCCGCGAACAATTTCGATATAAAACCGCGCCAATTGCCGAAACACCAAAACCCGCGAAAGCGAGCCAACCGCCATTAGCAGCCCAATAAGGGACGCCGCGAAAAACGCAAAAATGGTCACAAATATCGTGACCCAAATGCCGCGCGAAACAATGGAAATAATCTGGCTATACAGATCGTCGGTAAACACACGATACGCCAAATACAGCCCGATACCGGCCGCAACCAGCAGCCAGTATGGAAAATCTTTTGAATTGTGTTGCGGGGTCAACATGTTA
This sequence comes from uncultured Rhodobacterales bacterium, assembly GCA_964609255.1. Classification (GTDB taxonomy): domain Bacteria; phylum Pseudomonadota; class Alphaproteobacteria; order Rhodobacterales; family Rhodobacteraceae; genus UBA3077. The sequence continues at coordinate 5,585 of CAZSSS010000025.1, read as the reverse complement.
AAAACATACCCCCGCCGGAACGGGGGCAGTCATGCGGGGTTACCCACCGCTATTATATTCAAGGAACCATTTAATGTTCAGCGCCTCGATGGTGCCGTCGGCTTTTAGGGCGGCAATTGCTGCGTTAATCGGCCCGACAAGGTCAGAACCCTGTGGAAAGATAAAACCGAAATCCTCGGTCCCCATTGGTTCACCAATAAGTTTGAATGTATCGGGATTGGCGCGCACATAACCCGCACCTGCGGTGCCATCGGTTAGCACCACGTCAACATCGCCGGCTTTCAACGCCTGAACTGTGACCCCGAATGTCTCAAATAATTTGATCCGCGGGTTGGCCTCATCAGCGTCCAGCATATCATAGACCGCAACATAAAACGGAGTTGTGCCGGGCTGTGCGCCAACCAGACCATCCTCAAACGCTGCAAAACTTGCGCTATCGGTGAAACGATCCTCATCAGCGCGCACCAGCATGAACATTTCAGACCGCATATAAGCGTCTGAGAAATCAATGACCTCAGCGCGGTCATCGCGAATGGTAATGCCGGTCATGCCCATATCATATTCGCCGCCAGCCACCGCCGGGATCATCGCATCCCAACTGATGTTTTGATATTCAACCGCGATGTTCAGACGTTTGGCAATTTCGGCCACCGCGTCATATTCCCAGCCAATGGCGTTGCCTGTGGACGGTTCCACAAACTGCAATGGCGGATAGGCGTTTTCGGTCACAACCACAACGGTTTGACCACCCAGATCAGGCAAATCCTGCGCCAATGCGCCCGTTGCAAAGCTCAGCGCCATAGCACCGACTAAAATAGAGTTGAGTTTCATCTTTACCTCCTGTTGATTTATGGCGCGACTATGACGCAAGGCCCAAAGACTGACAAGCGCCGATCACCGCTCCCCTATGCCGCGCCCGAATCTAACGGTGGCCTGCGCCTCTATGCCTATTTCGCTTTCGACAAACCACTTGAGGCTTAGCGCCTCAAAGCTGCCATCAGCATGCATTTCGGCAATTGCTGCATTAATTGGTTCGCGCAGGCTAGACCCTTGTGGAAAGACAAACCTGAACCCGGCTTTCGGGTGCGGTTCCAGCACCGGAGCTTCGACAATTTTGAACCTGTCAGGCTGGGCTGCCACCAGCGCGGCTCCGGCCCATTCATCGGTTATCGTAACGTCAACCTCACCTTTATGCAGTCCTTCAAGGATGGCGGCAAAAGACGGATAATTGATCAAAAGATGGTCATTTTCATCATAAACCGTCAGGCCATAAAAGGCGCTGTAATAATCTGGCGTATGATAAACCACGCCGACCTTTCCTGAGATAAAAGGCTGCTGCGAGTCAAATTCAAAATATGACGGAAAGCTTTTGGATGTTGTAAACCGTGTTTCATCAGCCCGAATGATCAGCACGCTGCCGCCCAAAAAATAGGGGTCTGAAAAATCAACCAACCCGGCGCGGTGATCGGAATAATAGAACACATCCATGCCCATATCGGTTGCACCACCCGACGCCGCAAACCACACGCTTGGCCAGCCGTAATCCTCATATTTTGCGGTAAAATTAAGCCGCCGCGCTATTTCATTCATCGCATCATATTCCCAGCCCATCGCCACGCCGCTGGCAGGATCAATAAACTGCATCGGTGGATAGGCATTTTCAACGGCAATCGTAACCAAGCGCCCCGCCAAATCCGGCAAGTCTTGCGCCACTGTCGGTGTGGTCCCGCTGATAAAAGCTGCTAAAATCATCCAAAATCGCATTGATACCTCCTGTTTTGGGGTTAAACGACTATGGCCTGTCTGCGCAAACCAGACAAGCCATAGTCGGATTTGATTGATGGTTGGTCGGCCAAGATATCTTGAATGACCGCGCCGCAGGGTAAAGAATGACGGAAACACTCTATTCGGAGGGATCCGCCAATGAAAACCCATATCAAAGCCTGTGTTGTTGGCGGTGGCGCGGTTGGCGCTGGCATTGCGTATCATCTGGCCAAAGCGGGCTGGGATGATGTGGTCTTGCTGGAGCGCGATGAGCTGACGAGCGGGTCAACATGGCATGCAGCAGGGTTGTTGCCCTTGTTTAACATGGGTTATGCCACCACCCATATTCATGATTATTCGGTGCGGTTTTACAAGGAACTTGAGGGGGAGACCGGCCTCAATGCCGGTTTTTCGGTGGTTGGCAATCTGCGCATGGCGCAAACCCACGATCGTATGGATGAATTCCATCTTTATTCCTCAACCGCAGATACGGTCAATATTCCGCATGAATTCCTGACCTCGGCTGAGATCAAATCTCGTTGGCCGCTGATCAATTGCGAAGACCTGCAAGGCGCGCTTTATCATCCAACGGATGGCTATATTAACCCTGCCGATGTCACCATGGCGATGGCCAAAGGCGCGCGGCAACATGGCGTCGAAATCATCCGCAAACGTCAGGTCGACAGTTATGAATGGGCCGGGGATCACTGGATTGTGCGCGGCGCTGTCATGGTCGAAAAAGGTGGTAATCTGGTGCCATCGCAGGAAACGTTTGAAATTCACGCCGAACATGTTGTCACGGCCACGGGCAATCATTCACAACGCACTGCGCGGCAATTGGGCATCAAAATGCCCGCCATTCCGGTGGAGCACCAGTTTATTGTCACCGACGTTGACCCCGCGCTGCAAGAATGGCGTCTGACCAACCCCGAACATCCGGTTATTCGCGACGCTGACGCGCAAAGCTATGTGCGCGAGGAACGCGGCGGCTGGATATTGGGTGTCTATGAACAAAACGCCCCCGCGCGGTTTGAACACGGGGTGCCTGACAGTTTCCGCGCTGACCTGTTTCCGCTGGAGCTGGAGCGCATTGAAGAGCAATATTTGGCAATGATCCACCGTATTCCGTCCTGTGAAAACAGTGGGTTGAAGGATGATTTTAACGGCCCGATTTGTTATACGCCCGACGGTAATCCGCTGGTTGGCCCCGCACCGGGCCTGCGCAATATGTGGCTGGCTGAGGGGTTCAGTTTTGGCATTACCGCCGCTGGCGGCGTTGGTTATTATCTTGCGCAAATGATGGTTGAGGGCGAGGCCGAAATTGACATGGCGTCGCTTGACCCCAAGCGTTACGGCAACTGGATCACAACCGAATTTGCCAGCCGTAAAAACGAGGAATGCTACGACCACGTTTACATTCTGCACCACCCCGATGAGGAACGCTCCGCCTGTCGCCCCCTGCGCACCGCACCTTGTTATGACCGCATGAAGGCGCTGGGCGCGCAATTTGGCGTGGTCAACGGAATGGAGCGCCCTAATTATTTTGGCCCAAAGAATGCCCCCGATAATTTTGACCATGACGCGCGCAGTTTTCGCCGTGGCGGCTGGTGGCAATATGCGGTGGACGAGGCCAAGGCGATCAGGGAAGGCGCCGGCCTGATTGACGCCACCGCCTTTACCAAACACCGTGTCAAAGGGCCGGGGGCAACACAATTTCTGGATTGGTTCACCTGCAATAAATTGCCCCGCATTGGCCGCATTAACCTGACTTATGCGCTGACAGATGCCGGAACCACCCGCACCGAATATACCATTGTTCGACAAGCCGAGGATGAATATTATCTGGTCAGCTCGGGTGCATTAACCGATTATGACGGTGATTTCCTGCGCAAAGCGGCGACTGACAAGGCTGGCGAATTTGGCTATATCGAAATTCAAAACGTCACCACAGAATTCGGCGTGTTTGCCATTGCTGGCCCGAAATGCCGTGAGGTCCTGACCAAAATCATCAACGATGCCAACCCCGCCACTGCGCTTTCAAACAAACGTTTCCCATGGCTCTCCAGCAAAAATATAGAACTCGGCATGTGCCCTGTCCACGCCATCCGTGTTGCCTATACAGGTGAGCTGGGCTGGGAGCTGCACCACCCGATTGAGATGCAGAATTACCTGTTTGACCTGATCATGAAGGCGGGCGCGGAACACGGGTTGAAACTGGTCGGGGCACGGGCGCAAAACTGGCTGCGCCAAGAAAAATCATACCGCGCCTTTGGCACCGAACTGGGCCGCGACGCCACCCCGGTTGAGGCCGACCTGCCGCGTTTCATCGACCTGTCAAAAGACTTCAACGGTAAGGATGCGATGCAGACCATCGGCCAACGCTCAAAATGCGTAACCCTGCTGATTGACGGCCCATCCGACGCTGACCCATGGGGCCGCGAAGCACTGTTTGACGGAGACAAAAAGGTTGGCCGCCTGACCTCGGGCGGATATTCCGTGCATTTTGAAAAATCTATTGGTATGGGCTATGTCAGCCCTGAAACGGCGGTTATTGGCCAAAAACTAAAGGTCAAAATGCAAAACCGGCTGTGGGATTGTGAAATCGTTGAGGATAGCCCCTATGACCCAAAAAATGTCAACATCCGGCGCGACATCAACCAGTGATTTCCTGATCATCGGCGGCGGTATCGCGGGCATCAGCGCGGGCGCGCGATTGTCTGATGATGCGTCTGTGACCGTGTTGGAGATGGAAAAATCTGTTAGTTTTCATTCGACCGGCCGCTCAGCGGCGATGATCATCCGCAATTATGGCAACGCCACATTGCGCACCTTAAATGCCGCGTCTTATCCGTTTTTGGAAAACCCCGAAGGTATTTGCGCCACCAGCCTGCTCTCGCCGCGCGGCGAATTGATGGTGGCAAATGCAGCCGAAATGCCAACGCTAACCGCCTATCTTGACGGCAGCATCGGGATTGAGCGGTTAAGCGCGGCGCAAGCTGTTGAGATTGTTCCCATCCTGCGCCCCGAAATGATCGCCGGAGCAGCAGTGGAATGGGACGCTCAGGAAATTGACGTTGACCGAATGCTGCAAGGGTTTGCGCGAAAGCTACGCGGCAATGGCGGGCAGATCGTTTTGGATGCTGCGGCGACGGAAATAACCCGGAAAAACGGCCTCTGGCATGTGCTTACCAAGCAGGGTGAATTCAGCGCGCCTGTTTTGATTAATGCCGCCGGAGGCTGGGCTGACCCGATTGCAAAAATGGCGGGCGTTACCCCCAAGGGTATTCAAGCGATGCGCCGTTCCGCGGCATTAATCCCGCCGCCCGATGGTCATGACATCAGCAATTGGCCGCTTTTTGCCAGCGCAGCTGAGAACTGGTATGCCAAACCCGAATCCGGCCAATTGATGGTATCACCCGCCGATGAGGACTATGTTGAAGCGCATGATGTATGGGCTGACGACATGGTGCTGGCCGAAGGCATTGAGCGTTACAGCCAGATGGTCACCACCGAAGTCACCCATATCAAACACACATGGGCAGGCATGCGCAGCTTTGCCCCCGACCGGATACCGGTGGTGGGTTTTGCGCCTGATACAAACGGGTTTTTCTGGCTGGCTGGCCAAGGAGGTTATGGCATCCAAACCGCTGCGGCGGTATCAGAACTGGTGGCGGACCTGTGTTTGGAAAGGAATGCCGGGTTGGACGCAGAGGTTGTGAGCGCGCTTGATGCGGGGCGGTTTAATTAAACACTATAGTTAATTGCTCGCATTTGATTTTTGATTGATAAATAGGTCATCAAGTGGCATTATTGGCGATAAT
>CAZSSS010000024.1:0-11639 GCA_964609255.1 uncultured Rhodobacterales bacterium | reverse complement strand
TATCTGTGCGCGCCTGCGAATGACAAAAACAGCTTTATCCCGCTACCAGTTTTACGGCGGTGGTTCGCGGATCGGAAAACCTGCCCAGAACTGAGTGAAGGTGGGCGGTCGCTTGATATAAAGCAATATATTCAGGAACGATCAATTCTGATTTTATAGCGCACCACAGGCAGTTATTTCCACGCCGCTGAATTCCCGATGTCCTTGCTGTTTCCGCCAAGTTTCAGCACCATGGATATTAGAATGGTCCATGAGGGTGTTGGGATTATTTCGTCCAACTCTATCCATGTTCAACTGCGCGAATGCCTGTCCCGTGTGCCGAAAACCCACTCGATACTGATCAGCTCAAAAACCGCCAATCACACAGGCAATCCGTTTGGCCTGTCATTTTACCTTCCCCCCGGAACTGAAGGGGTGAAGGAAGAGTGGGCGAAGTTGTCAGCGAGTGACCGAGAGCGTTTGGCGCAGGAATATCGACTTACGATTGAGGCGGAGGAATACCTAAGCGGCCCAGCACAAATATCAGTTTCACCAATTCCATATTTGAGTAACAGGGTCACGATGAACTTTTCGCGTGACTACGTTTATAGGCCCACTGTAATGAGGATCAACAATGCCAACGTCCAATGCATGTAATCCGACTTTGGTGAGAGATGTTCGCAGGGTGACCAAACCTGTTACGTTTCGCGGTAATTCAAAACTTTCTTCGGACAAGACAAGAACTACTTCACGTGGTTCAATAAAATATTTTTCTGGCAGCCCAGATTTTCGTTGTTTTTTATAGGCTTCTTTCCCAATCGGAACAATTTTTCCAATTGTAAGATTATTGGAACTATTTTTTAAGTTCTCAGGCTTGCCATTTTCAATTAAGCTGTCTTTAAGGATTCTATCGCCAACAATAAGGTCTGACATTCAAATGCCCTCCAAATATTTTAATAAAATTCCCGACCCATCAAAATGGGACCAGCGGTTTTTTTCTATGTGCCACCTTATCGCTTCCTGGAGCGAAGACAAGAGTCGCCAAGTTGGTGCAGTCTTAGTTGGACCAGATAAAGAAGTCAGGTCGATTGGCTTTAATGGTCTTCCGCGTGGCATTTTTTCAGATATCGAAAAAAGGCATTCATCAAAAAACGGTGAAAAATACTATTGGTTTGAACATGCCGAACGAAACGCAATTTACAATGCAGCAAGAGCTGGAATTGCCACTAAGAATTGCGAGATGTATTGCACGGTGTTTCCGTGCTCTGATTGTTTGCGCGCAATAATCCAAAGTGGAATTGTGAAACTACACACTTTTGTGCCACCAAAAGACGATAAATACTTCCGCCGGAGTTTCGAAGTTTCAATTGAGATGGCAAAAGAAGTTGGCCTCGAAATAGTTTTCTATTCGGGTAAACATCTCAGCTGAATTAATGAAGCGAATTGGACCACTACCTAGATTTGGTGCAAATTTGGTGCAGCAATCTACAAGTATGACAGAATATGCGCGATAATGTACGTATCAGAAAACAAAGTTTAACACGCAGTTTCAATCGGTTACACTCTTGGGTTATCCCTCTCTGTCTGAAAGCCCATTATTTGTAACCAGTAGGTCCGCGGTTTGAGCCCGTGTGGCACCAAATTTTCCCAATAAAATCAAACTTTACAAAAAAGCCAAATGGCATGACTTTGAATCCTTAGCCCAAGATTCAGTTTGGAGCATTTTATGACTCATAGTAAAAATACGAAATGTGCCTTGTAAGGCATCGCTGCCTTTGTCATGTTTTGAATTTAACGTGTCTTGGACCCTAGCTGCTGCGCTGCCATGGGCGTGAAAAAGCCCCCAGAACAGCCGTGATTGCCGCGTCATCCGCCGCACCGGAAATTGACGCAACCAACCCACGTTTCTTGTCTTCAAATACGCCGGTGACAGTTGCATCAACACCTGCTTCGGCCAGACTGGCCGCATAAACCCGTGCAATCGCGGTTTTACGCAGCTCGTTTTTCAGGATTTTACCCACTGCGGTTTTGGGCAGTTCATCGACAATTTCAACATATTTGGGTATGGCCGCGCGTTCGGACACATTGGCCTTCAAATATTCCAACAACGCCGCAGAATCCGCTGTCGCCCCGTCGATCAATTCGACATAAACACAAGGCACTTCGCCGGAATGGGCATCGCATTGGCCAATTGCGCCAGACAGAGCCACATCCGGATGCCCTGCCAAGGTGTCCTCGATCACGGCGGGATCAATGTTGTGGCCACCACGAATGATCAGGTCTTTGGCGCGTCCGGTTATCCAGACAAATCCGTCTGAATCAATCCGCCCCAGATCCCCGGTGCGCAAATAATCCCCGGCAAACAGACCAATATTTTTGTCAGGCTCAACATAGGTATTGCCAACAATCACCCCCGGATTATTCACACAGATTTCACCGATTTCATCAACCATTTTTTCCGATTTAACGCTGCCATCCGGTGCGCAATCTAGAATTTTTATATCGGTATAGGGAAATGGCAGGCCAACCGACCCGATTTTGCGGGTGCCTGCAATCGGATTGACTGACATCAGGCAGGTTGCCTCGGTCATGCCATAACCTTCGAGCACGCGCACCCCGGTTGCGGCCTCAAATTTCTTGAACAGTTCAATGGGCAAAGGGGCCGACCCACAAAGCGCATAGCGCAGGGATGAAACATCAGCGTTGACCTCTCGCTGCATCAATGCCGCCACGGCGGTCGGCACTGTCACCATAAATGACGCCTGATACCGTTCCAGCAATTTCCAGAAATTATCAAAAACCCCGTCGCCGCGATACCCCGCAGGCGTTGGCATCACCATATGCGCGCCAGAGGCAATACAGGCCATCAAAATCGGATAAGCCGCAAAAACATGGAACATCGGCAATGGGCAGATCAGTGTGTCTTTTTCGTTGAATATCTGGTAATCAGCGCACCAGCCGTTGTAAATCATGCCGGAAAACTGGTGTTGCGCAACTTTGGGCATGCCGGTGGTTCCGCCGGTATGGAAATAGGCCGCCACGCGGTCCTCGGATATTTCGGACCAGTCCAGCGTTTTGTTTTGGGCGGCTATGGCTTTGTTGAAATTCATGACTTTGGCTGAATGGGTAACCTTAACCTTAGGCCGTAACAGCGGCACAATCCACGCCAGAGGCGGTTTCAGATACCGTTTCAGATCGACCTCCAGCACGGTTGTGACATTGGGGGCCAGAGCCACCGCATCAGCGGCCAGCTGGGCCACGTCGGTTTTGGGGAATGGTGCCAATGTGACCACAACCTTGGCGTTGGTTTCGCGCAGAATTGACCCGATTTGTTCGGCCGAAAGCAACGGGTTGACGGGGTTAACAATTCCGGCGGTTGCGCCACCAACAAAGGTCAGGACCGCTTCGTTGCAATTGGGCAGAATATAGGCAACCACGTCTTTTTCCCCCACGCCAAGCGTGCGAAAAAGATTGGCGGTCTGCGAAACCCGTTCGCGCAATTGCCTCCATGAAAGAGTTTCCGCAGGGTCGGTTGGCCCCGACTTAATCTGAAATGTCAGTGCGTTATTGTCGGGAAATTTATCCACGGTCTGTGACATGAACTCAAACAGAGTATTCGCCTGCCAGCGACCTTCAATTCCCATTTCATTTTCAACGGCGATTTTTTCTTCGATTGTCGCAACTTGCACCTGATCATCCCTCCCATGGAATTTTACCCAAAATGGCGGGTAAATGCGACTGGAGCAAGAAAAAACGCTGTTTTAGGCCGCGCCCTCGGTAAATTGCAGCTTTGCAAGGCGTGCATACAGGCCTTTTTGCGCGACAAGCTCAACATGGCTGCCCTCAGCGACGATGCGCCCTTCGTCAAATACAATGATTCGATCAGCCTTTTTGACAGTGGCCAAACGATGCGCGATGATCAAAGTTGTGCGATTTTGCGACAGTTCATCCACGGCCTGCTGCACGGCGCGCTCTGATTCCGCATCCAGCGCCGACGTGGCCTCGTCCAGCAATAATATCGGCGCATCGCGCAGCACCGCGCGGGCAATGGCAATGCGTTGTTTCTGCCCGCCCGACAGCATCACGCCGCGTTCACCGACATAGCTGTCGTAACCCTCGGGCAGTTTCATCAGGAAATCATGGGCAGCGGCGGCTTTTGCAGCGGCTTCGACCTCCAGGTCGCTGGCCTCGGGGCGGCCAAACCGGATGTTTTCACGCGCTGACGTGGCAAAAATTACCGGTTCTTGGGGCACCAGCGCCATTGTGCGGCGCATTTCTTCGCGGTTAAGGTCATTCAGCGCCACGCCGTCCAGCGTGATCTGCCCTGTCTCTGCCTCGTAAAACCGCATCAGCATCTGAAAAACGGTGGTTTTGCCAGCGCCCGATGGTCCCACCAGCGCCACAGTTTCACCGGCTTTGATATGCAGTGTGAAATCTTGCAATGCGGGTGTTTGGGGCCGTGAGGGATAGCAAAAATTCACCCCCTCAAAGCCGATGGTGCCTGTCATTCCGTCGGGCAGCGAAACCGGGTTTTCTGGGTCTTGAATGCTGTCTTCAACCTCGATCAACTCAACCAGACGTTCGGTTGCACCCGCCGCGCGTTGCAGCTCCCCCCAGATTTCCGAGAGCGCGCCAACCGCGCCCGCGACCATCACCGAATAAATCACAAACTGCACCAAAAGCCCTGCATCCATGGCCCCGCTTTGCACCACCCCCGCGCCAACCCACAGCACCGAAACAATGCCTGTAAACACCAGAAAAATAATGCTGGCGGTCATGAAAGACCGGGTAAGAATGCGTTTCTTGGCTGTCTCGAACGCGGCTTCGGTCAGGCGGGCATAATCCTGCCGGCTTTGTGTTTCATGGGTATAGGCTTGCACGGTTTGCGCCGCCAGCAGGGTTTCTGACGCCATGGCCGAACCATCTGCGATCCGGTCCTGACTTTCGCGTGACAAGTTACGCAAACGACGGCCAAAAATGACGATGGGAATGATAATCAGCGGCACGGTCAGTAGCACAAGCCCGGTCAAATATGCCGAGGTAAACATCATAAAGACCAAACCACCCAAGAATATCAACACGTTACGCAAGGCTACGGAAACTGATGAACTGATAACCGACAGGATAAGCGTGGTGTCTGTGGTCAGGCGCGACAGCACTTCGCCGGTCATGATTTTTTCATAGAATTCGGGGCTCATGCCGATAACTTTGTGGTAAATCGCGACGCGAATATCGGCAATCACCCGTTCGCCAAGGCGCGTCACAAGGTAAAACCGCAGCGCAGTGCCCAGCGCCAAAGCTGCGGCGATACCGATGGCCATCAAGAAAACCTTGTCGATGTCCTCCATCGAATCTGCTGAAAATCCGTCGATCAAGCCGCGCACGGCCAGTGGCAGCATCAGCGACAGCCCAGCGGTCAGCACCAACACGGCCAACGCGCCCCACATCATCTTTTTGTAAGGGCCCAAAAACGGCAGCAACCCGCGCAATGGCTCAATGGTTTTGGATTTTTCCCGGTCTTCGGAATTTTCGTTAATGGCCACGCTGCTCTCCCTCACTGTCGAATGGAAATAAGGGTGAAGGTCTCAAAAAACAAGGCGAGGGGGTTAATTCCCGGGCAAATCGCCCCGTTGCAGATATTTCCACGCGCTGAATGCCATCGCGCCAGATGCCAAAAGGCAATAAATACCCAAGCCCAAAAACTGGATCTTCAGCCCGATTTGAAAGTCGATCATCCAGCCCAGCACCCCGGGGCCAAGCGCCGAAAACAGCACCGTCAGTGCCATAACAACCGAACGAATGGCCCCCAGATGTTGCGTGCCGTAAACCTCGGGCCAGATGGAGCCAAGCACCGCGCCGCCAATTCCCGCGCTAATCCCCATTAGAAACATCGCCAGTATCATGGTCCATTCCGCGCCGCCAAAAGCCAGCACAAAACACCCTAACGCCAGTGGTATCAATGAGGTTGGCAGCAAAGCCGTCGCGCTTTTCCGGTCAATGATAACGCCGCTAATCAGCCCAAAAACAATCGAGGCCACCGTTAAGACCACAAAACCAACCGCAAAAAGTTCAACCGGCCAGCCCCGTTGTGCCAAGATGAAGTCTTGGTGGAAAAAGATCGCTGTGCCGATAAATGGCGGCGCCAGAATGCCGGTGCTGGCCAGCCAGAAAACCGGATCACGCAGCATTTCGTTGCGGGTCCATTGGCGCAAATCCGATGATATCTCACTGCTTTCGGGTTCCAGCATTTTGGGGTTACGTTCATTTTTGGCTGTAAAAATAATCAAGGGTAGGGCAACAATAATCAACACCGCCCCCGCAACCAGCCAGCTTTGCCGCCAGCCCAGCCACGCGATCAGCACAATAAACCCGATCGGCAAAACCACCTGCCCGAAATGAAACCCAAGCTGCGCAATCGACACGGCTTTGCCCCGCCCCGCCACAAACCACTTGGCCATCGCGGTCAGGGAAATGTGGGTCATCATGCCTTGGCCAAATAAACGCAGGCCAAACAAGGCCAAAATCAGCCAAAGCGCTGATGAAGAAACCGCCAGTAACACGCAGGCAAATGCCAGCATAACCGTGGTAACCGCCGCGACTTTGACAATCGAATGGTGGTCAACAGCGCGGCCAATAAACGACAAAATCATCGCGCTGGCCAATGTTGCAACCATATAAAGCGAACCATATTCCCCCGATGTCAGCCCATAAGCGTGGCGAATTGGCCCCGTTGACAACGCAATAAAAAACGTCTGCCCGAAGGATGAGAAAAACGCCAAAAGCAAACCGGCAAACAGCCAACGAAAATTGGCGGCAACAAACTGAAAATATGTCATGGAGTTCCTAAAGGTTAAAGCCACCGCCGCCGGGGGTTTCCAGCCAATAAACATCACCCGCATGCATGTCGCGTTTATCGGCTGATTTCAGCTCCTCAATCCGGCCATCGCTGCGCACAATCCGGGTGCGCCCCAGCCCGCCAGCCGCGCCGCCATTCAGCCCCGGCGGAGGCGTCACCCGATGCCCCGACAGCACCGCCACGGTCATGTCTTCCAAAAACCTGATCCGCCGCGTGCAGCCATTGCCGCCGGTAAAATCTCCCTTGCCGCCGGACCCCGCGCGGATGGAAAATTCCTCCAGCAAAACCGGATATCGCCATTCCAGCACCTCAGGGTCGGTCAGGCGCGAATTGGTCATATGGGTGTGAATGCCCGAGGTGCCGTTATGCCCCGTGCCATCATGGCGCAACCCCGCGCCGGACCCGCCGCAGATGGTCTCATAATATTGGTATTTCGCGTTGCCCCAGGTGGTGTTGTTCATGGTGCTTTGGGATGCAGCCTGCACCCCGAGCGCCAGCAGTAACGCCGATGTAACCGCTTGGGATGTTTCAACATTTCCGGCAATTACCGCTGCGGGGTATTGCGGGGATAACATCGTGCCGCTTGGTAAAACCACGTTTAGCGGCTTCATCACGCCCTCGTTCATCGGGATATTATCATCGACCAGCAATCGGAAAACATACAGCACAGCCGCCCGCGTGACAGGCTCGGGGGCGTTATAATTCGTGGCCAATTGCCCCGTGGTGCCGGTGAAATCAATCGTGGCGGTGCGCGCGGTTTTATCGACCGAGATCTTGACCTTGATTTCCCGCGGGTTACCGTCAAAATCGGGGTCCATCGGATAAGTATATTCGGCGTTTTTCAGGGTTTCAATGGCGCGGCGCACGCATTCCTCGGCGTTGTCCTGCACATGGTTCATATAGGCCTGCACGGTTTTCAGGCCAAAATGCGCCACCATTTTGCGCAATTCTTGTGCGCCTTTTTCGCAACTTGCGACCTGCGCTTTCAGGTCAGCAATATTGATGTCAGGCGCACGGGCGGGGTATTTGGCGCTGGTCAGCAGCGCTTTGGTTTCTTCCTCGCGGAAATACCCCTGATCAACCAGTTTCCAGTTGTCAATCAACGCGCCCTCATCATGGATCGAGCGGCTGTCAGGCGGCATAGACCCCGGCGTAAGCCCACCGACATCGGTGTGATGCCCCCGCGCTGATGAATAAAACAAAATGGTGCCGTCATCCCCAAAAACCGGCGTGACAACGGTAATGTCAGGCAAATGCGTGCCCCCGTTATAGGGCGCGTTCAGCACGTAAACATCGCCGTCCCGCATGTCTGGATTCTGCGCAATAATGGCCTTGACCGACGCGCCCATTGATCCCAGATGCACAGGCATATGCGGCGCATTGGCGATCAAATCGCCCATCCCGTCAAACACCGCACAGGAAAAATCGAGCCGTTCCTTGATGGTGATCGACGCAGCCGTATTTTCCAGCACCGCGCCCATTTGTTCCGCGATGGACATATACAAATTATTGAACACTTCCAACATGATAGGGTCAGCCTTGGTGCCGACAGCATGGCCGCTGGCCCGCGCTACAATCCGCGTTAGCTCCACATGGTTAAGGGTGGTTATTTGTGCGCGCCAGCCCGGCTCAATCGCGATGCTGGTATGGGGTTCGACCAAAACAGCAGGGCCGGTTAATGTGTCACCGGGCTGCATGTCTTGGCGGCGCACAAACCGGCTGTCATGCCATGTGCCGCCATAATAAACCGGCGCATTCTGCGCAGTTTTATAGGCGGTTTCGTCGCGCTTGATCATTGCCAATTCCGGTTCTGACAGGTCGGTCGATTGGCCCACGGCCTCAACGCTGACGTTTTCAATTACCAAATCATTGCCGGGCGTAAAGCCAAACCGCGCCTTATGCGCCGTCTCAAATTCAGCCCGCATTTTGGCCCCTTCCGCAAAGCGGATCGGCAGCGATGTATCGGTGCCTTTCACCTTCAGATGCAGGGTATTGATCATCAAAATATCCGGTTCCGAAACGCCCTGCGCCTCAACCTCGCCCATCGCCTGCACCGCAAGTCCGTCAATAATTGCCGCTGCATTAAGGCGGCTGACATCGTTCAAATCGGCCTCCATTGCCTCAGCGCGGCTGGCGCGAATATCGGCCAGCCCCATGCCATAGGCCGACAGCAAAGACGCCATCGGATGGATCAAACAAGTGGTCATGCCCAGCGTATCCGCAATCGCACAAGCATGCTGCGCCCCCGCCCCGCCAAACACCGTCAGGCAGTATTCCGTCACGTCATAACCGCGCTGAACGCTGATTTTCTTGATCGCGTTGGCCATGTTTTCCACAGCAATGCGCAGGAACCCATCAGCCATTTCCTCGGGTGTCAGCCCTGTCTTGGCGGCAATACCAGCAAAAGCCGCCTGTGTGGCTGCAATATCCAGCGGCTGATCCGCCTGTGGCCCAAAAATCGCGGGAAAGAACTCTGGCCGCAATTTGCCCACCATCGCATTGGCATCGGTCACCGCCAGCGTGCCGCCGCGCCCATAACAAACCGGTCCGGGATTGGCGCCGGCGCTCTCAGGCCCGACCCGCATTCGCGCCCCGTCATAAGTCAGCAAACTGCCGCCCCCCGCCGCCACGGTGTGGATATTCATCATCGGCGCGGTAATGCGCACGCCCGCGACTTCGGTGTTCAGCACCCGCTCAAACTCACCGGCAAAATGGCAAACATCGGTGGATGTGCCGCCCATATCAAACCCGATAACGCTGGTTTTACCGGCAATCTGGCTGGTCCCGACACAGCCGACAACGCCGCCCGCCGGTCCCGATAAAATCGCGTCCTTGCCTTGGAAATTCAGCGCGTCCGTCAGCCCGCCGCTGCTTTGCATAAACATCAGCTTGCCCGCCATGTCGCCGTCAAACGCCGCCGCAACACGGTCAATATAACGCCGCAAAATCGGCGTTAGATAGGCGTCAACCACGGTGGTATCCCCGCGTGAAACCATCTTCATCAAGGGTGAGACCTCATGGCTGACCGAAACCTGGCTAAAGCCAATATCGCGTGCAATAACAGCCGCTTGCGCCTCATGCTCACGGTATCTGTAGCCATGGCAAAACACAATCGCCACCGCTTTTATGCCGCGCTCAAACACCGGCAGCAGCGCATCTCTAAGATGCGCCGCGTCTAAAGGGGCCTCAATGGCCCCGCAGGCGCGCACCCGTTCAACCGCCTCAATGACTTCGGAATACAGCATCTCGGGGCGAATTAATTCACGGTCAAAAATCCGAGGCCGCGCCTGATAGGCCAGCCGCAACTGGTCGCCCAAACCGGCCGTGATCACCAATGCCAAAGGGTCGCCCTTGCGTTCCAGCAATGCATTGGTCGCCACCGTTGTGCCCATTTTCACCGAACAAACCTGAGCGCTGGAAATCTGCGCATCCGCAGCCAACCCCAGAAATCCACGGATCCCGTGCAAGGCCGCATCCACATATTGCTCAGGGTTTTCCGACAATAATTTGCGGGTATGCAACGCGCCCAAAGGGTCCCGTGCCACAATGTCCGTAAAGGTGCCGCCACGGTCAATCCAGAAATCCCACTGGGTCATGCGTTGTCTCCAAAATTATGCAAATGAATCGAAGTTTGTTTAATCGGATGCAATCATACTCGACACCGAACTACAACACCGATAACCTCGCAATATGTCGATTTGGACCCGCATAACCCAAGCCCTTGCCGCCCTCACCTCGGGCGAGGGGTTAACGGCTGTTTTTGACAAATTATCAACCCCGCCTGAACGCAGCATCGGCTTTACCATTGCCGTGATTGCATTGGGGGCCAAAATGGCCAAAGCTGACGGCCAAGTCACCCGCGACGAGGTGGTCGCCTTTCGCCAGATATTCCAGATCGCAGACGCCGACGAAGCCCAAGCCGCCCGCGTATTTAACCTTGCCCGTCAAGATGTTGCAGGGTTTGAACAATATGCCGCCAAGGTCGCCAAAATGTTCAAAGATGACCCCGAAATCCTGACCGATCTGTTGGAGGGCCTGTTTCATATCGCCATGGCTGATGGCAATTATCACCCCAACGAGGACGAATTTTTAGGCATTGTTGCCAAAATTTTCGGGCTGCCCGACACGCTTTTCCAATGCCTGCGCAGCCGCTATGTGCCGGGGCTTTCGCCTGACCCCTATTCGGTTCTTGGCGTGTCCTATGATTTCAGCCTTGATCAGATTCGCAGCAATTGGCGCAGCCTTGTCAAAGCCAACCATCCCGATTTGTTAACCGCGCGCGGCTTGCCAAAAGAAGCGGTTTCGCTGGCCACAACCCGCTTGGCCAACATTAATCAGGCATGGGAAGAAATTCGCAGCCAACACCAGCAGCAGTCCGCCTGAATGCGCATCGCCACCTATAATGTTGAATGGTTCACCGAATTGTTTGATGATCAAAACCAGCTTTTACGCGATCAAAACTGGTCGTCGCGCTATAAAATCAAACGCATTGATCAAGCCGACGCGCTGGCTGATGTTCTGCGCAGCCTGAATGCAGATGTCATCCTGATCGTCGAGGCCCCGAACACCAACGCCAAACGCTCCTCTGTTCAGGCTTTGCAAAATTTCGCCAGCCATTATGGCCTGCGCCAATCCCGCGCCGTAACCGGTTTTGAAAGCCATACCGACCAAGAATTGTCCGTCATTTATGACCCTGATTTTGTCAGCTTGCAGCACGACCCGAAAGGCTCGGTTTCAAACGGCGATACCATCGCGCGCGCGCCGCGCTTCGATGGGAAATTCAAGCTGGACGTGGATGTTGATG
>CAZSSS010000023.1:0-11830 GCA_964609255.1 uncultured Rhodobacterales bacterium | reverse complement strand
ATAATATGTTTGCCTTGCGCAAGCACCACGGTCTCTTCAAAAGGCAGGCGTTTTGATTCCTCGTCCTGCGGGGTATGCATGGAGCAAATGATGTCGATCAGGCCCGTTGCAACCGCGTCAACCATCGCCAGCCGGTCATCCTCAGACCGTAGGGGCGGTTTGAGCTTAAAGAAGGTGCGATACCCCTCAATGTCAAACTGATTTAACGTTAAATGATGTGCAGAAATACCAGCGGTAACCTTCAACCCTGCGTCTTTGGCACGTTGCAAAACGGGCAAAGAACGGGCGGTGGTGATCTGGTCAGCGTGATAACGCCCGCCGGTCATTTCAACCAAAGCCAGATCACGTTCCAACTGCATACGTTCAGCCATTGGCGAAACGCCGGGCAGACCCATTTTTGTGGCCAGCGGGCCCGAGGTTGCGCAGGCCCCTTTTGACAGGGTCGGTTCTTGCGGGTGGGCCATGACCAATGCACCGAGATCCGCCGCATAGGTCAGGGCGCGTTGTAAGGTTTTGGGGTTTTTAACAGGCCGGTCACCATCGGTAAAAGCCACCGCGCCGGCGTCTTGTAAAAAGCTGATCTCGGTCATTTCTGCCCCGTTGCGGCCCTTGGTCAAGGCGGCCATTGGCAGAACATTCACCTGCACCATATCAGCCGCACGGCGGCGAAAAAAGTCAAGAATTTCAGGGGTATCAATGGCGGGTGTGGTATCCGGGCGGGTCACCATTGTGGTAACACCCCCCGCCGCCGCAGACAGGCCAGCGGTGCGAAAGCTTTCTTTGTGGCGCTCACCGGGTTCACCGATTTTAACGCCAATATCAATGATGCCGGGCGCAAGACATTTGCCATTGCAATCAATGCCGTCGGTTTTTGCGGGCAGAATATCGATGATCAGCCCGTTTTCAATGCGCAAAGCACCAAGGCAATCAACGCCGGTTTCGGGGTTAATCAGGCGGGCATTGGTCAGGATCATTTATCAAATGCTCCATCGGTCAATGCATCAATATCTAGGTGTTTTATGCGGAGGTGAAAGAGTTCATACAAATGATTTAGCTTTTCAACCAACCATTCGTGCTGTTCTGCCCAACTATCTTTATCGGTTGGATCGACACCAACTTTTCTTACTATTATTTTTGCGCCCTTCCTGTTAGGTAACTCCTCCCAATTTAGTTTAAAATGTGCTTCTGCATCAATTTCATCTTGTTGCAACTGCATGGCTTTAAAATGTGCTGTTCCATCATCGCCATGAAATTCAAGGAAAGCTTGTATCCACGATTCTCGCGTATTCAAATTAGCAGTTAGCGTAAATTTGGACCGCCCAATCGGCAAATACATCCATTGCTGCGGTGACGGTTTTTGACACCGCAAATTACTATTTTTTCCTAGGTATTCTTTGAATGTGGACCAATATTCGATATAGCTACGCTTTAATTCAGTTAAATTTGAGCTAGAGGCACTGCGGGTAGACTTAGCGAGCGAACGCGTCCAATCGTTTGGTTTCGCTATGATGTTGAAACGTGGCGCAATTAGGCTGTCCTCAATCTTCCATAACTCAATTTCTAGAGCAAAAAACTGAAAATCATCATCGGTTGCATCGTTCAATAGGTCGATTGCTGCTCGATGTTCGTCACGGATAATTTCAGCAATCCAAATGACAGTCTTAGATTTGAGTCCGGCTGCATAAGTCAAAAGTTTGCCAAGGTGGTCATGATCAGAAGACCCAAACTGATTTTCAATTACAATGATGTGATCATCTCGCCCTGTATCACGGCAAACAATATCAGCGCTGAACCGGCCAACTTTTGCTTCGGTTTCAACCAGTTCCAGCCAGTCGCTGCCAAAGTTTAGAGTTTCGCCGATGAGAGCAAGGTTTTCTTCTTTTGAAAGCCACGGAGAGAAGTCACGGGCCTCATCGCGCCACACATTTCGTAGCTCTTTAACTTGTACCAATTTTCCAAGTATTGTCATTATACCATCACCCCTTTTTCCGCCTGTCGCAGCCCGCGCGCCAACAGGTCCATCACCGCCATACGCACCGCAACCCCCATTTCCACCTGTTCCTGAATAACGCTGCGGTTGATGTCATCAGCCAGCGTGCCGTCGATTTCAACGCCGCGATTCATCGGGCCGGGATGCATAACAATAGCATCTGGTTTGGCATGTTTCAGTTTGGCAGCGTCCAGCCCCCAGCGATGGTAATATTCGCGTTCAGACGGAATAAACCCGCCATCCATGCGTTCTTTTTGCAGCCGCAACATCATCACAACATCAACGCCTTTCAGCCCCTCAACCATGTCATCCGTGACCTCTACGCCCAATTGGTCAACCCCTGCGGGCATCAAGGTGCGCGGGCCGATCAGACGCACGCGGTTTTCCATTTTCCCCAGCAAAAACATATTGCTACGGGCCACGCGGGAATGGGCGATATCGCCACAAATCGCGATGGTCAAACGGTGCAAACGCCCCTTGGCGCGGCGAATGGTCAGGGCGTCCAGCAGGGCTTGGGTCGGGTGTTCGTGCTGGCCATCACCGGCATTCAGCACCGCACAATTGACCTTTTCGGCCAACAGCGCCACCGCGCCGGAATGAGGGTGACGCACGACCAAAAGATCGGGATGCATGGCGTTCAGGGTCATGGCTGTGTCGATCAGGGTTTCGCCTTTGGTGATGGAACTGGCCTGCATCGCCATGTTCATCACATCCGCCCCAAGACGTTTCCCCGCGATCTCAAAACTGGATTGAGTGCGGGTCGAGGGTTCAAAGAACATGTTAACTTGGGTAAGCCTGTCGAGCGCTTTTGAATGCTTGTCGGGTTGGCGATTTTGGCGAACATAGGTTTCGGAAAGATCAAGAATCTCGGTGATCTCGTCTTTTGACAGGCCTTCAATGCCCAAAAGATGGCGGCTGGTCAGCAATGGATGCCCTCGCTATTATTTTCAGCGTTATAGCAGGGTTTAGTCGCGGGGCAAGCTGTTGCAAGGCGCAACCCGGCGCGATGCCCGAATTCAGGCCGGTTTCATGGCTTTTCGGGGCAGTTTAATATCAAATTTGGCCCGAATTTCTGCATCCAGTTCATCCGGAATATGGGTCGGAAAATACGTGTCCAGAATACGATGTTTCGCCGCCGCCGCATTTTCCAATATCTTTGGTTTTTGCAATTCTTCCCATTCTTTGGGCGTGCTGCGATCACTGATTTCGGGATAGATATATTCACGCTGCATAAGATTAAGGGTTTGGGGTTGGCCCAAAAAATGTTCAGGCCCGCCAAGGCAAACATCGCGGATCGTTTGCAGCGATTTGGTGTATTCGGTTACCTCTATTCCACGCACACAGCGCAAGGATTGGCCCAGAATATCATTATCAATTATCAGGCTTTCATGGCAAAAACCCAGCAAGGATGCGTGCATTCCTGCGGCCTCATAGATCATATTCCCCCCCGCCAGCGCGGCCATTACGGTGGTGCAGCCTTTTTCATAACCCGACTGGATGTCGGGTAATTTGGCATCGGTCATGCCCGCTGGCACACCGCAAGGCAGGTTGTAATAATTGGTCATCTGGGTGACAGCAGCAATCAGGAGGGATTGCTCCCCCGAGCCACCCGACATGGCCCCGGTGCGCAGATCAGACACAAAAGGCCACGGGCCAAAAATGGCGGGCGCGCCAGGTTTGAGGGCGTTTATATAGACCAATCCGGCCAGAACCTCAGCCAAGGATTGCACCACCGACCCCGCCAGCGCAGCGGGGGAGGTTGCCCCGGCTTGCCCCGCAGACAGCAACAGCACCGGCACACCGGCTTTGACCATTTCACCAATCACATCCAGTGCCTCAACCGCGAAACGCAGGGGCGGCACCACAAATGTTGCAGAAACCGACACAAATGGGCGGGCGCGAAAGGCTTTCTCGCCGCCCGCAACCATATATAACATATCAACAAACGGTTGGCAGTTTTCAACCAGTGTGATGCTGGTGCCCACGTGTTTCTGGGTGCCGGACAGCGACGCATAAAGCGTGTTTATATCCATCTGCAATTCACCCACCATGTCACGCGGAACAAGCGGGCGTTGGAAAAAGTGGATATTGTCCATTTTGTCAACAATGCGCGCGGCATCATACAGGTCTTGCAGATGGCTTTCGCGGTATTCGTTATTTTTAACGTCAACAATATGCACCGCCGCGCCTGCGGTGCCAAAATGCACTTTGGTGCCTTGGGGTTTTATGTCGTGCTCAGGCGTTTGGCCACATAGGGTCAGGTCACGATTGGCCATTTTAATGGTGTCAAGCACCAGTTGGCGGGGAAACAGCAGCCGTTCATTTTCAAACGTCGCGCCCATGGCTGTGCACGCCGCAATGCAGGCAGGGGTGGCGGATTTAATGCCGATGGTTTCAAGAATTTCAAGCACGGAATCGTGGATGCTTGCCATATCATCGTCAGATAACGGGTTATATTGCCCCCCCGGCATACCACCGCGAACCGGCTTTATGTCTTTTGCAAGTGGCGCGGTGCGCATGGCTTTGCGTGCAGCGCGGCCTCCGGCGCGTTTCATGGAAATTCTTTCATCATTTTGTCAATTTTGGCCCCCGGAAAGGTGGCTTTTGTTTGGCTGAAATCACCGTCATCAAGCATGGCGGAAACGCTGTCTTTTATTGTGGTATGGGTGGCGCGGGCAATGGCGGAACCAAGGCTGATACGGCGAATACCAGCCGCAGCAAAATCGGCTTTTGTGCGTTTCAGATATGGCCCCGCAGCAAGGCCGTTCACCGGGATATTCACCGATTTCACCAGCCGCGCCAGATCCTTTATTGAGGGGGGAATAGGCACATAAACCATATCCGCCCCCGCCGTTTCAAACGCCTGACAGCGGCGGATGGCCTCGTCCATATCATAGGCGCCCAGCATCACGCCGTCAGCGCGGGCGGTCAAAACAAACGGCCGGTTGAGCGATTTTGCGGCAGCGGCGGCGGCGCGCACGCGTTCGACCGCCAGCTCAAAATAATAGGTCACGCGGTCGTCCATTGTGGTGTCCTCAATCGAACATCCTGATAATCCGGCCTCAGCCGCCAGCCGGATGGTTTGGGCCACGGTATCTGGTGCCTCGCCATAGCCGTTTTCAAGGTCACCATTGACGGGCAGGGGGGTTGCGGCGACCATATCGGCAGCGTGATCCATGGCCTGTTCGCGCGTCACATACCCCATATCAGGCAGCCCCAGCGTAAACGCGTGGGCCGCTGAGGAGGTCGCGAGGGCTGATGCCCCTAGGCTGGCCATCATTTTGGCAGAGCCTTTGTCCCATGGGTTTGGCATCACAAAACAGCCGGATTGATGGAGGGTATAAAAGATGTCATGACGGGTCATATTATTGCCTCACTTTTTCAGATTTGGGGTCATATAGCGGCGTTAGGCTGGCGCGGGCGCTGTGGCGCATACCAGCGATTTCGATTTGGTAATCCGAGGCCAGAATGTCCATTGCATTTTCGCCTTTGCAAGGCACATAACCAAGGCCGATAGCTGCGCCAAGATGGTGGCCATAGTTGCCCGAGCTAAGATGCCCGACGATTTTGCCATCCCGCAAAATAGGCTCGTTATGAAAAAGCAGCGGCGCGGGGTCATCCAGAATGAACTGCACAAGGCGGGTATCAAGGCCGGTTTCGCGCTTGGCCAGCACCGCGTCACGGCCAATAAAATCGGTTTGAGTTTTGACAGCAAACCCAAGACCGGCCTCTAGCACGTGGTCCTCGTCGGTGATGTCATGGCCAAAATGTCGATAGGCCTTTTCAAGGCGGCAACTGTCCAAAACATGCAAGCCGCACAGGGTGACGCCCGCCGCATCAATGGTTTCAAAAACATGCGCGGCTTGGTCGGTGGGGGCGTAGATTTCCCAGCCAAGTTCGCCCACATATGTGACACGATGGGCGCGCGCCAACCCCATGCCGATTTCAATTTCCTTAGCAATACCAAAAGGATGCGAGGCATTTGAAAAATCATTTGGGGATATTTTCTGCATAAGCTTGCGGGCATTTGGCCCCATGATGGCAAACACGCATTCCGCTGCTGTAACATCGGTGATCACCACAAACTGGTCCAAAAGATGGCGGCGCAACCAGGCAAGGTCTCGCTGTAAGGTGGCCCCCGGAACCACCAGCAAAAACGCGGTTTCCGACAGGCGAGTGACCGTAAGATCACATTCAATGCCAGCGCGTTCATTCAGCATTTGCGTATAGACAATTTTGCCCGAAGTGACATCCATCTGGTTCGCACAAAGCCGCTGCAAAAATGCGCAGGCGTCGCGGCCCTCAACCCGGATTTTGCCAAAACTGGTCATGTCAAACATGCCAACGTCATTGCGAATGGCAGCATGTTCACGCGCTGCATTTTCAAACCAGTTTGGCCGTTTCCACGAATATTCATATTCGGCCTTTTGGCCTTTATCTGCAAACCAGTTGGCGCGCTCCCAGCCGCTGCTTTCGCCCATCACGGCACCTCGGTCCAATAAATGCTGATGGATCGGAGAACGGCGAATACCGCGTGAGGTGATCGGCTGGCGATAGGGAAAATGGTCAGCATAAAGCAGCCCGAGCGATTCGGTTACGCGTTCTTTCAGATAGCGGCGGTTTTTCTGAAATGGCTGCACCCGGCGGATGTCTACATCCCATAAATCAAAGGGCGGCGCGCCGTCTTGCATCCATTGCGCCAGCGCCATGCCAGCGCCGCCCGCGGATTGAATGCCAACCGAATTAAACCCGCAACAAACCCAGAAATTATCGCATTCCGGCGTTTGGCCAAGGTAATACCGATCATCGGGCGTGAAGCTTTCGGGACCATTGAAAAATGTGTGAATGCCGGCATTGGCAAGCAGCGGCATGCGCGTAATTGCCTTTTCCAAAATGGGTTCGAAATGGTCAAAATCATCCGCAAGTTGGTCAAACTCAAAATCATCTGAAATGCCATCCATGCCCCATGGTTTGGCCACCGGTTCAAACGCGCCGAGCAAGATTTTTCCGGCGTCTTCTTTATAATAAGCGCATTCATCAGGCACTCGCAACACCGGTAATTGCCCAAGGTTATCAATGCTTTCGGTCACAATATAAAAATGCTCGCAGGCATGAAGCGGGATGGTTGCGCCAACCATGTCGCCAACATCGCGCGCCCACATTCCGGCGCAATTGACGATGTGATCACAGGTGATCTGGGTAATTTCGCCGTTTTGTTCGGCTGTGACGCTGGCCACGCGACCGTTGGAGGTTTTGATGCCGGTTACTTTGACATTTTCAAAAATCTTGACCCCGTTTTGGCGCGCGCCTTTGGCCATGGCATGGGTGATATTGGCCGGATCACCTTGACCGTCCTTGGGCAAATATATCGCGCCGACCACGTCGGTGATATTCAGGTGCGGATAACGGTTTTTGACCTCATTGGGCGAGATTTCCTCAACCTCTACCCCAAAAGCCCGCGCCATTGATGCGCCGCGATAAATTTCCTCGCGGCGGGCTTTGGTCAGGGCCACGGTGATGGAGCCGTTGCGTTTAATGCCCGTGGCCACGCCGGTTTCCTTTTCCAGATCAAAATATAATTCTTGGGTATATTTCGCCAATTTGGTCATGTTGGAGCTGGCGCGAAGTTGCCCAATAAGCCCCGCCGCGTGCCACGTGGTGCCGCTGGTCAGACGTTTGCGTTCCAGCAATATAACGTCTTTCCAGCCAAGTTTGGCAAGGTGATACGCAACCGATGCGCCCGCCACACCGCCACCAATAATGATGGCGCGGGCATGTTTTGGCAACGCGGTCATGCGCGGAGCCTGTCATTTGCAGGATCCCACAGCGGCTGATCAGCCTGCACAATTGCGTGGCAGCGCTGGCCGAATATTTCGACCTCAATTTCAACGCCTTCCACCGCCAGATCAATCCGCAACATGCCAAATGCGATGGATTTATTAATGCGGTGGCCCCAGCCGCCTGAGGTTGTCTCACCCACGATTTTACCCTGATGCCACAGGGTGGACATATTGGGCGCATCGCATTTTTGCGCGTCAACAAGCAGGGTGACAAAGCGTTTCGTAACGCCTCGTTGTTTTTCGGCTTGCAGTGCGGATTTGCCGGGGAAATCAACGGGTTTATCAAGATGGATAAAACGGTCAAGGCCGGATTCAAGCGCGGTGTAATCGCTGGACAGGTCGCTTTTCCAAGCGCGATAGCCTTTTTCGAGCCGCATTGAATTAAGCGCATACATGCCAAACGGCGTGGCCCCGCCGTTCAGCAATTGCCTGTAAATTTCAGGCATTGCGCTGGGTTTTGCATGGATTTCCCAGCCGAGTTCGCCCGCAAAGGAAACCCGCACCAGCGCGGTTTGGTGGGGGCCAAATTTGGCATATTGAATGCTGAGCCAAGGCAGGCTTAGGTCACCATCACAGATCCTCGCCAGCAGATCACGGGATTTGGGGCCGCTGACAATCAGGGTTGAATATTCATCGCTCGCGTCGCGCAGCTGCACCGTATCGGGCAGACCGGATTTGAGCAATTCAAAATCATGCCACTGTGCCGCCGCTGCCGAGATCAGGGTGAAATCATCGTCATCATGGCGCAGGATCGACATCTCGCTCAGCACACGGCCGCGCGTATCGCAAAAATACGCCAAATTCATGCGGTTTATTTTGGGCAATGCGCCAGAGATCAGCCCGCGCAAATATTGCGCCGCGCCAGCACCGTGCAGATAGAACCGTGAAAATCCGGGCAGGTCAAGCACGCCAACATGGTCGCGCACCGCGTGGCATTCCTGTTTGATACGTTGCAGCCACGGACCGTCACGTTCCCATGTTTGGGTGCTGTCCGCGCTGGTATCATCATGCGGTTTTGCAAACCAGTTGGCGCGTTCCCAACCATTATAAGCCCCGAATTCCGCGCCCAATTCTTTTAATTCGTTATGCAAGCTGGATGGTTTTTTGCCGCGCCCGGCGGGCCATTCATGATGCGGGAAATGCATGGCATATTCATATCCGTAAACCTGCTGTCCCATTTTATTTGTATAATCCTGATCAACAAATCCGGTAAAGCGGCGCGGGTCGTTGGCCCACATGTCCCACTCGGTATGGCCCTCAACCACCCATTCAGCCAACACTTTGCCAGCGCCGCCTGCTTGGGCAATGCCAAAGGTAAACACGCAGGCCTCAAACGCGTTGGGCACGCCGGGCATCGGGCCAATAAGGCCATTGCCGTCGGGCGTATAGGGGATAGGGCCGTTGATAACCTTGGATATTCCGACCTGCCCCAGCATGGGAACCCGCGCCATTGCGTCCTCTATATACCATTCCAGACGCCCAAGATCATCGGGAAAAAGTTGGAACGAGAAATCGGCAGGCATCGGGTCATTGGATGTCATCCAGTGGGCTTTGCACAGGCGTTCATACGGGCCAAGGTTCAGCCCGAATTTTTCTTGGCGCAGGTAATAGGAGCTGTCAACATCGCGCAGCAGCGGCAGTTTTTTACCGGTGGTTTCACACCAGTCCTTAAGGGCCGGGATTTCGTCGGTCAGCAAATATTGGTGGCTCATGGTCATCATCGGCAGTTCCCGACCGCCAAACGGAATAAACATGCGCGCCAGTTCTTGTGCGCGGTATCCAGCAGCATTGACCACAATGTCAGCGCGGATTTCGCCCAATGGAGTGGTAAGCACCCATTCGCTATTTTCCCGCGAAACGCCTTCAACCGGGCAAAACCGGATGATTTTTGCGCCCAGATCCCGCGCGCCTTTGGCCATGGCTTGGGTAAGTTGGGCGGGGTCAATATCACCGTGATTGGTGTCATACAGCCCGCCGGCAAGGTCGTGGGTTTCAAGAAAGGGATACAGGTTTTTCAAGTCATCAACGCTGCACATATCAATTTCAACGCCCTGATACCGGCCCATGCCGTGCGCGCGCTCAAATTCCTGCATGCGCGTGCCGGAATGCGCCAGTCGAACCGAACCCGTCACATGGTAATTCATCGGGTAATCGACCTTGGCCGCCAGTTTGCTATACATATCCGCCGAATAGCGTTGCATGTGCATTTGCGACCAAGACGTTGAGAACGTTGGCACATTGCCCGCCGCATGCCATGTGGAGCCCGAGGTCAGCTCATTCTTTTCCAGCAACACACAATCGGTCCAGCCAGCCATGGCCAGATGATAGAGGGCGGATGTGCCAACCGCACCACCACCGATAATAACAACGCGGGCTGTTGAGGGAAGTTCACCCATGATATTTCCTTAATAGACAGGTGGGCTGACAACCCAGATGATGATGGCCTGAATATTGCCAGTATTATGCCACCGACAAGGTTTGTGATCGAACCGAAAGCTGTCGCCCGTGCAGAGGCTGAATTTCTGCTCATCTATCCAAATGTCGATTGTGCCTTGCACGATGTAACCGGCCTCCTCGGTCTGGCGCATCACGGGTTCGGCCTGTTCGGTAAAGGGTTCAATAACCGAGCGGAACATTTCAAAGCTGCCCCCAAGATCGGGGGACAGCAATTCCTCAACGATGCCATCAATTTTGGTCCCAAGGGAGCGCCGCGCACCTTTGCGCACGATATAATCGCGTTCAATTGTGGCGGGTTCATCGGACATGAATAACAGGCTGACCGGGACATTCAGAACCTGTGCCAACATGCGCAGATCCTTGATGCTTGGGTCAGACAGGCCGCGCTCTACTTGCGAGATAAACCCGACGGAACGCTTGGAAAGCTCTGCAAGCTGGTTAAGCGTCAGCCCACGGGATTTTCGCAAGGCGCGCAGATCACGGCCAAGGGTATTTTCGTGGCTTATCGGGGGCATTACAGACATAGAATCACGCAGATTATGGATATTTCCAAAGTAAAGGTGGATTTTGTGAAAAAATCAACAAAAATTTCACGAAAAGGCATAAAATCAAAAAATATTTTGATTCAGCAGCAAAGGCAGATAAGCTATTGTTTGCTGACACCCCCAATTGTTAAAAGCATTAAAAGCAATAAGCCGAGGATGATTATGAATGTAATTTTGTGCGCCTTATCCAATGTCGGAGCCAATAAAATTGGTGCCGTGGCGGGTGGCGGCTGAATTATGCAGACACAGCGCACCAGAAAACCGGCAGCCGCGCGCAAAGCTGAGATTGTTGAAACCGCCATTCGTCTGTCGACAGAATTTGGCCCTGATCGGCTGACAACTGAGCGGCTGGCCCGCGAAATCGGCATTTCACAGGCCGCGATTTTCCGGCATTTTTCCACCAAAAGCCAAATTTGGCTGGCAGTAGGCGAACATATTGCCGTCAAAATGAAAACCACCACAGCGCTGGATAAAAACGCTTTTGAGCAACCGCTGGAGGCATTGCGCAACCTGCTAAAACGCCAAGTGGCCTTTTTTGAGCAAACCCCCGCGATCCCGGCGATTATGTTCTCACAAGAACTGCACGCTGAAAATCAACAGTTACGCCAGCATGTGGCGGCGTTGCTGCACGACCGGCAGGATATTTTTACCCGTCTGATTAAAAAGGCGCAAATGCTGGGTCAGCTAAACCCCGAGCTAAGCGCGGATGATGGCGCAATCCTTTTACTGGCTTGCCTTCAGGGGCTTGCGATGCGCTGGTCGATTACCGCGGGCAGTTTTGATCTGGTCCCTGAGGGGGTGCGGCTGGTTGATATGCTTATCGACGGGTTTGGGCCAGCCCATTAGGTCAGGCAAGTTTGATTTTTTCGTCACAACAATGACCCAAAAGCTCCGTAGCTTGAAAACAGGCTTTCGGGCTACGTGCCGCGAACGGCAGGAACGAGCCCATTTTACAAGATGCTGCACACTGCATGAATGGCCGCTATCGGGTAGATGTG
>CAZSSS010000022.1:9379-12016 GCA_964609255.1 uncultured Rhodobacterales bacterium | reverse complement strand
CAGAAATCACTGGATGCCAAACCGCCCTGAATTTCCGGTTTTGAATCCCGTTTGCGCACTGGTCAAGCAAAAAACAACCCTGACATGTGTAAAATCAGACAATTAAGGTCATGCATCCTTACTTACTTTCAAATAAATGAAACAGCGCTTGACGATTGGCGGCTGAATTGTCCAAGATTATGATGGCTGCTCTAAACGGGCAGGCATTTTTTTATGCTTTGGCATCAGGCCAAAGCGCCGGGCACCCCCCGGACCACAGGAAGAGGTAAAAATGAAAAAATCATTATTTCTGGGCACGCTAGCAGCGCTCGGCATGACTGCCGGATTCGCATCAGCGGGCACACTTCAAGACATCCAGGCAGCTGGTGTTCTTAAATGTGGCGTCGGCACCGGCACGGCCGGTTTCGCAGCGCCAAACGCAAGCGGTTACTGGGAAGGCATCGATGTCGCCGTATGTCGCGCTGTTGCTGCCGCTGTTTTGAATGACAAAGACGCAGTTGAATTTGTGCCTTTGACATCCAAAGTGCGTTTCTCGTCGCTGAATTCCGGTGAGGTTGATATGCTTTCGCGCACAACCACATGGACATTCTCACGCGATGTTGACCTTGCTTTGACATTCGTTGGCGTTAACTACTATGACGGCCAAGGCTTCTTGGTCCCCAATGAACTGGGCGTTTCTTCTGCCCTTGAGCTGGACGGCGCAACCGTTTGTATCCAAACCGGCACCACAACAGAGCTGAACATCGCTGATTATTTCCGCGTAAACGGCATGACATATGAACCAGTGCCAATCGACACTGCCGCAGAAGCACAGGCATCGTATCTTGCCGGTGCATGTGATGTTTATACAACTGACGCGTCCGCATTGGCATCGTCACGTTCAACATTTGAGAACCCGGGCGAGCATACAATCCTGCCTGAGATTATCTCCAAAGAGCCACTCGGTCCGCTTGTTCGTCACGGTGACGACCAATGGGCTGACGTTGTTCGTTGGGTTATGAACTCATTGATCGCAGCCGAAGAGCTGGGCATTACTTCTGCCAACCTTGAATCATTGGCTGGTGGTTCCGATAATCCGGAAATCAACCGTTTCATGGGCACAGAAGGCACATTGGGCGACATGCTTGGTCTTGACGCAACTTGGGCTGCTCAAGCGGTTTCCGCTGGTGGTAACTACGGCGAGATCTTTGAAGCAACCGTTGGCGAAAGCACGCCAATCGGCCTTGCGCGTGGTCTGAATGCACAATGGACCCAAGGCGGTCTAATGTATTCCCCACCTTTCCGTTAATCGGGTAGAACTTTTTAGGGCGCGCCACACGGTGCGCCCTAATTTCTTTGAGTATATCGTTTTTTAATAGATCCTGACCATTGCAGATTCGGAAAAACCAGATCGCATAAAGGTTCGGACACCAACCAGAGGGGGACGCCATGGCAATGGCTGACCAAGATGCCGGGCCGGCTTTCCGCCTGAGCATGCTTATTTACGATACACGTTATCGTTCGCTTACTATTCAAGTTGTGGTGTTGTTTGGCTTTCTGGCCGGAGGGATCTGGCTGATCAACAATATGTTGAACAAC
Organism: uncultured Rhodobacterales bacterium; assembly: GCA_964609255.1. Lineage (GTDB taxonomy): Bacteria > Pseudomonadota > Alphaproteobacteria > Rhodobacterales > Rhodobacteraceae > UBA3077. The sequence continues at coordinate 10,438 of CAZSSS010000022.1, read as the reverse complement.
CTTGATGCGCTTGGCAAAGACCTGAGCTTTAAATTCATGGCGGTTGAGGCTGGATTTCCGATTAAACCCGCCCTTATTGAATATTCATCCCAAAGCAGCAATCTGCGGGCCACATTTGTTGGTATCCTCAACACATTGATGGTGGCGGCTGTCGGCTGCACATTGGCGACAATCATCGGCGTTTCTATCGGTGTGGCGCGTCTCTCCAAAAACTGGATCATCGCCCGCTTGATGACCGTCTATATCGAAATGTTCCGCAACGTCCCCGTTCTTCTCTGGATCGTTTTTGCCTGGGCAATTTTTTCCGAAGTGTTTCATCAACCAAAAGAATTCAGAGGCGAAGATGCCGAAGCCACGATGCGTTTGTTTGATTCCATTGCCGTCACCAATCGCGGAATCTACGTGCCAGGCCCTGTGTGGCTTGATGGCTCCATGGTGGTTGTTATCGCCTTTATCCTGTCGATTGTTGGCGCGGTTATCTTTGGTAAATGGTCAAAGAAACGTCAAGAACTAACCGGCCAAATCCTTCCCAATTTCTGGATCAAACTCGGGATCGTGATTTTCCCCGCTGTGTTGGTGTTTTTCATCATGGGCCAACCGATTGAGCTTGATTATCCAGTGCTCAAAGGGTTCAATTTCAAAGGCGGCATCAAAATCGGCGCATCGTTTTTATCGATTCTGATTGCTCTGGTTGCCTATACCTCAGCCTTTATTGCCGAGGCGGTTCGCGCTGGTATTCAGGCTATTGACAAAGGCCAGTCTGAGGCGGCTTTTGCGCTGGGCTTACGCCCCAATCGCACCATGAGCCTTGTGGTTCTGCCACAAGCCTTGCGGGTCATTATTCCACCGCTGATCTCTCAATATCTCAATTTAACTAAAAACTCATCACTGGCTGCGGCGGTTGGGTATATTGAAATCATGGGCACAATCGGCGGGTCGGTGCTTAACCAAACCGGCCGTGAAATGGAATGTATTCTGTTGGTTATGCTGGCTTATCTTACGATCTCGCTTAGCGTGTCGATGCTGATGAACTTGTATAACAACTCTGTTAAGTTGAAG
>CAZSSS010000022.1:0-9369 GCA_964609255.1 uncultured Rhodobacterales bacterium | reverse complement strand
AACCTGCCCCCTTGGGCGAAACCGGCCTGTTGCGCTGGATGCGCGTAAACCTGTTTTCAGGGGTCATTAACACAATTATTACGGTGGCCGCGCTTGCCGCTATCTTTTTTGCTCTGCGCGGGTTTATTCCCTGGGCTTGGCAACCAAGCTGGGGCATGGGCAGCCGTCGTGAATGTTTTGACGCTGTTGAAGTAACCGGCGCTTGCTGGGGTTTTATTCCCGAACGGTTTAATCAGCTTATGTTTGGTTCTTATCCACCTGATGAACAATGGCGGGTCATCCTGACCTTTGTCTTGATGATCGTGGCCATCGCGCCGGTATTGTTTGATAATTTGCCGCGCAAGATGATATTCTTTTCAGCGATTTATCCTTTTTTGGCCTTTTGGCTGGTCTGGGGTGATTCAATCTGGGGACCAATTACCACGATGTCGGGCTTTGTTATTGCCTATCTTTTCATACGGTTTCTAAACCCGATTGCCGGCAGTATTGTCGGCATTACGGTGGCGGTTCTTGCGGCCATTTTCTGGTGGTTATATGCGATGGACGACGCCATCAGAGTTCTGGAAACCACCAATTTTGCACGGTGGTTTTCTATCGGGCTTGGCGGTATCTTTGCATTTGGCACCTTCTCGCTTGTGCGACCAAAGTTTGACACAAAAATCGGACTGCTATTCGCAATTTCGGTGTTTTTTGCGTATGATACAGTGATCTCGGTGGATCTGGTCAAAAACCTAACCCAAGGTTCTGATTTCTTTTCGTCAACACTGTCTCTGGGTCTTCCGATCGTGAAGTCCAGCGAAATTGGCGGCTTGACCCTGTCGGTTATCATCGGGGTGTCGGGCATTGCGCTTTCCTTCCCGCTGGGTCTGGTTTTGGCGCTTGGGCGTCAGTCGGATATGTTCATCGTTAAGGTGCTCAGCGTTGGCTATATTGAGTTTATTCGCGGCGTGCCGCTGATTGCGCTGCTCTTTGTTGCCACCACGTTGCTCAACTTTTTCTTGCCCAAAGGCACCAGCTTTGATCTGCTGTTACGAGTTGTCATTCTGGTCAACGTGTTCTCAGCCGCCTATCTGGCAGAGGTCATCCGTGGCGGGCTGGCCGCATTACCAACCGGCCAATTCGAAGCCGCAGATGCGTTGGGCCTGAATTACTGGCAATCCATGCAGTTGATCATCATGCCGCAAGCGTTGAAAATATCCATTCCGGGTATTGTCTCCAGCTTTATCGGCTTGTTCAAAGACACCACCTTGGTATCGATCATCGGCTTGTCCGATCCGCTTGGCGTGATCGGGTTTATCCGGGGCGGCACCGACTGGGGCGGCCTTCTGTGGGAGGCCTATGTTTTCATCGCCCTGATGTTCTGGATTTTCACATTCTCGATGTCACGTTATTCCATGTATCTTGAGCGCAAGCTCAAGACCGGCCACTAAGGAGCCATAAAATGTCAGAAGCAACACAAAAAGTAGCCATGGAAGTGTCCGACGAGGTCGCCATCCAAATTACCGATATGAATAAATGGTATGGCGATTTCCACGTCCTGAAAGACATCAATCTAACGGTTAATCGCGGCGAACGCATCGTGGTTTGCGGGCCTTCGGGTTCCGGCAAATCTACGTTGATCCGCTGCATTAACCGCCTTGAAGTCCACCAAAAAGGCGACATCATTGTTGACGGAACCACACTTTCCTCGGATCTGAAAAACATCGATAAAATCCGCTCAGAGGTCGGCATGTGCTTTCAGCACTTTAACCTGTTTCCGCATCTAACCATTCTGGAAAATTGCACCTTGGCCCCAATTTGGGTGCGTAAAACCCCCAAAAAAGAAGCCGAAGAAACCGCAATGCATTTCCTGGAAAAGGTCAAGATCCCCGAACAGGCGCTGAAATACCCCGGCCAGCTTTCGGGTGGTCAACAACAACGCGTGGCGATTGCCAGATCTCTGTGCATGAAACCCCGCATCATGTTGTTTGACGAACCAACCTCAGCGCTGGACCCCGAAATGATCGCCGAGGTGCTAGACACCATGATCGAGCTTGCCGAGGAAGGCATGACCATGATCTGCGTCACCCACGAAATGGGCTTTGCGCGCAAAGTGGCCAATCGCGTGATCTTTATGGATGCGGGCCAAATCGTTGAACAAAACGAACCAGAAGAGTTCTTCAACAACCCAAAATCCGAACGCACCAAATTGTTCCTGTCCCAAATTCTGGGCCACTAACATTTCCAAAATCATCAAGAAAGGCCGGAGCATCCCCTCCGGCCTTTCACTATTTCATAAATACTCTAGGGGTGAATTGCCAAAGGCAAGGGGGGATGAAATCCCCCGCTTATAGGTCGCGCGGCGCAATATAATCCACAAACTTGCCAGACCCGCTTAACACTTCAGCCCAGCTATCCGCTTTGAAATCCAGCACAGTCACCGCGCCGGTCGGATATTTCTGAAAGGCTTCGTGGGCTGGTGGCGGGTCGCGCCGCATGTCCCGCGCAAATTCACCGATCCCGGGCATATGGCCAAGCATCAAAACGATGTCACCTGCGGCGGATTGTAGATGCGTCAGCATGGTTGCAGCACTGGCCAGATACAATCCATCCTCAAACTGCACCGTTGCGTCTTTGCCCAGAATTTCGGAGACCCCGGCCCATGTCTCAACGCAGCGCGCCGCGTTGGAAGAAATCACCTGATCGGGCAGATACCCCTGTTTGTTCAGCCAAGCACCGACCTTTGTGGCCGCCGCGCGCCCGCGGTCATTCAGAGGCCGTGATTTATCTGCATTCGCCCCGCTGGACCAACTGGATTTTGCGTGGCGGATCAGGATAAGTCGTTTCATTCAGAACCCTTTCGGTGAAAATATGACATGTGAAACGCGGATTGCGCCTCCTCGCGGTTGTTCTGCCCAACCGGACAAGCCCGCCGCACAGCGCAACCTTGCGTCATGCATTGGTCTCCGGCTTTAGTATCCAGAAAAACATGGCAGGCGGCAACATCATAATTGCCTTTTATCAGGGCATTGGCAGGGCAGGCGGATAAACAAGGTTTTTTGGCGCAGGTTTCACAAGGCGATTGTTGCGTCGCAGCCGGTTCAACGCGTTGCGAAAGCTCCAACGCGCCACGATACGAAACAAACAGCCCTGCGTCGGCATGAACCAGAATTTGCACGGGTGACATAAAACATTCCCCCGATTGAAGCGCCCAGCCAATAAAAGGATGATAGGGCGGCCCGCCAAATGGGAATAGGGCTTTGGCCCCAAAACCGGTGGCAATAGCATTTAAAACCCGCACCGACCAGCGATCAACCGGGTCGGGATCATCATCCAGATATTCCGGGCTATTTTGAAATATGTTCCAAAACCGCAGCCCGTCCGGCCCAATTAGAAACAGGGTTTTATGGGGGTGGTCATCTGGGTTTATGACGCCCAACACCAGCAGCCCATAAGGGCGCAGCGCTGCGTCTATAGCTTGTCTAAAGGAAGTTTCAGCACCCATACAAGGTTACTAGGCTTGTCGTCTTGCCAACGCAAGCCAACGGTCATGCGTTCATGGCCCTTATCCGGTTCAGCGGTGAATGTGCGAAACAGATGATCCCAGATCGATACCGAAAACCCGTAATTGCTGTCATGCTCAACACGTTTGTCGGAATGATGTATCCGGTGCATATCCGGCGTTACAATAAATTTGCGCAGCATATGGTCCAGCTTGATCGGCAGTTTGATATTGGCGTGGTTGAACAATGCAGCCCCATTCAAGATCACCTCGAATATCACCACCGCCGCTGCTGCGGGGCCAAAAATAAACACCAAAACCACCTTATAAAGCATCGATAAAGCAATCTCGACAGGGTGAAAACGGATGGCCGAAGAAACATCCAGATCCCGATCCGAGTGATGCACCCGGTGAAACCGCCACAAAAACGGGATTTTATGGGTGATCAAATGCTGAAACCAGATGGCCCAGTCCAGAATCGCAATCACCAGCACAAATTCCACCCAGACCGGCAGGTCAATGATGTTAAATAATCCCCAGCCATTGATCGCAGCATAACTTGCCGCGCCAACCGCAATGATAACCGGCGTTATCAGGCCCATCACAAACAGCAGCCCGCTATAGATCACCAATAATATCCATGCAGTTGACCAACGGCGCGTTTGGCTTTGGACGCGTTCTCGGCGCGGAAACAGGTATTCCAGAATGCCAAACAAGCAAAAAAGCCCAAAAAAGATAACGAGGCGGAGTGTTGATTCATGTTCCATAAAACCTAGTTGGCCTGTGATCAACGCAAATACAAGTCATAAGGCTGTGAAACGATATGTAGGGTGCGTGGTCCCCACGCACCGCCCCCGATTAGACCCGTATAAGCGTGCCAGCACCATGCGGCGTAAACAGTTCCAGCAAACAAGCATGCGGCGCGCGTCCATCCAGAATAACCACAGCCCGCACCCCGCCTTCGATGGCGTTCAGGGCGGTTTCGGTTTTGGGGATCATGCCGCCGGCGATGATGCCATCCGTGGTCATCTGGCGCACGGTGTCGGGTGTCATATCCGTAACAACATCGCCGTCAGCATCCTTAACACCGGCTACATCGGTCAGCAGCAACAGGCGGTCGGCCTTTAGTGCTGCGGCCAGTGCTCCGGCCACGGTGTCGCCATTAATGTTTAATGTCTCGCCATTGCGGCCCGCACCAATTGGCGCAATGACCGGAATAAAATCACTGTCTTGAAAGGTTTTGATGATCGAGGGGTCAATATCGGTTGGTTCCCCCACCAGCCCCAAATCACCAGCTGCAATATCGCAGGTGATCAGCCGCGCGTCTTTGCCCGACAGGCCCACAGCCTTGCCACCTTGCGTGTTTATTGCCTGCACAATACGTTTGTTGACCGAACCGGAAAGCACCATTTCCACAACGTCCATCGTCGCCTTGTCAGTCACCCGTTTGCCATTGACAAACTTGCTGACAACACCTTGTTTTTCCAGCATTTCATTGATCATCGGTCCGCCGCCATGCACAATAACCGGGTGCAGGTTGCATTGTTTCATCAACACAATATCGCGCGCAAACCGTTCCATCGCCGCGTCATCGCCCATGGCGTGGCCGCCAAATTTGATTACAATTGTCGCGCCATCGTAACGCTGCAAAAATGGCAGCGCTTCGGATAATGTGCGCGCGGTGGCGATCCAGTCGCGGTTCATGGCGGTTGATTTCTCCATATCTAAACTTAACGGCTTATTCCATGGTGGCAATAGTTGTGCGCAAAATATACAGCCCGATATTTTTGTCTGAACTGGTTGCGATAATCTGCGGATAGGCCGCCGGATATTTCTGCAAAACCTTTTGCGTTGCCGTCAGCACTTTGGAATAATCCCCCTTGGAGGGCTTATCGATTTTGGTCAGCACCACCTGAAATGTCACAGCGCTTTCGCCCAGCAATGCCATGATTTCCTCGTCGACAGCCTTTGGCCCGTGGCGCGCATCCACCAGCAGAAAAACCCGCCGCAATGTGGCGCGACCTCTCAAATATGCCTTAAGCAACCGCTGCCATTTGGCCACCACCGGAATGGGCGCATTGGCAAAACCATATCCCGGTAAATCCACCAGATAATGGCTGTCCATCAGGGTGAAATAATTGATCTCCTGCGTGCGCCCCGGCGTGTTTGAGGTCCGCGCCAGCGCCTTGCGCCCTGTTAACGCATTGATCAGCGTGGATTTCCCCACGTTTGAGCGCCCCGCAAAACAAACCTCCATCCGGTCAGCGGCAGGCACGCCGTCCATCGCCACCACGCCTTTTAGGAAATCGGAATTTCCGGCAAAAAGAATGCGGCCTTGTTCTGATGATAAATAGTCCGGAGCCTCAGCCAAAGGGAATTGAATCATAATATTTCTGCCTTGTCATGAAGGTCCAGATCACCCGATTTGATGACCTCTGCGTAGATACCAAAATCTGTGTGGCCCCAGTTCTTTTCAAGAATACCCAATGTGTTAACGTCCTGTATTCCGGTTTGCGGGTCAACGGTGGTGGCCCTGCAGCGACCGATATGTTCGCGCATAATCACATGTGCCGTGCCGATGCGCAGGGTTTTGCCAATCCAGTCTCGTTCTTCCCACGGGTTCATACCCTCCAGCCAGATATTTCCCCGAAACCGTTCAGGTGCCATGGGGCGTCCGGCCTGTTCGGACAGCGCCGCCAGCGAGGCCATGTTCAAGACCGAGATCGAGGCGAAATTGCTATCGGTCATACCTCGGTCAACCGAGACCAGCGCCGCAGGCTGGGCGCGGTTATCTGGCACAAATTGCGCCACCCAGTTAATAAACGCGGCGTGTTCTGTTATGTCATTTGGATTAAACCGAAAAGGCGGGTGATCAGGATGCCTAAGCACCATCGCCGCGTCCGGGTCATATTTGCTTATTGAAATCGCCTGTAATTCCGGCGCTTTGGCCCCGCGAATAAAGTTGTTGCACGACACCCATTTTGCCGCCACCGCATCAAATTTTGAGACTTTGTGAGTGATCGCAAACACACGATCCCCCGGCATTGTCTGCCCTTTTATCAGCCCGCTGGTTTCAAGCGCAACCCGGCCAACCCCTTTTACCGGATGGCAAAATATATGTTTGACCGAGGGCATGCACTAGTCAGCTTTCTTCTTTTTAAAGCCGGAAATAATGTTGCCAAATACGTCAGGTTTAACCCCTTGCGAACGCATAATCAGGTATTGCTGGATAAAGGTAATGGTGTTGTTGGCCACCCAGTAAATCACCAGACCCGAGGCAAAATTGCCCAGCATGAACATGAATACCCACGGCATCCACGCAAAAATCATTGCTTGGGTTTTGTCGGTGGGGGCCGGGTTCAGCTTTTGCTGCATCCACATTGTAATGCCCATCAGGATCGGAAAAATGCCGATTGATAACAGGCTTGGTGCCCATGAAACATCATAGGGCAGAATGCCAAACAGGTTGATCCAGGATGATGAATCCGGTGCGGAAAGGTCTTGGATCCAGCCAAAAAACGGGGCGTGATACATCTCAATTGTTACATACAACACTTTATACAGGCTAAAGAAAATCGGAATTTGCAGTAAAATGGGCAGACAACCCGCCGCCGGGTTAACCTTTTCATCCTTATACAGTTTCATCATGTCTTTTTGAAGCTGTTGTTTATCATCACCGGCGCGCTCTTTCAGCTTGGCCATTTCCGGTTGCAGCTTTTTCATCTTGGCCATGGACACCGCAGATTTATAGGCCAACGGAAACAGGATAATTTTGACAAGCAGCGTCAGGCCAATGATTGCAATGCCCATATTGCCCACAAAACCGTGAATGGTTGCCAGCAACCATTGCATCGGTTTGGTGATGAAATAGAACCAGCCCCAGTCAACCGAATTGACAAAGCTGTCAATGTTGCGGTCGGCCTCATAACCTTTGATGGTCGCGACAACTTTTGCGCCTGCAAAAAGCGAGGTGGTGATGCTGGCGCTTTGCCCTGCGGGAACGCTGATAGGGTCAAACCGAATATCGGTGCGAAAGGTATTTTGCGTCGTGGTGTATTTTGCCACAGATTTAAACGACTGTCCGGGTTGGGGAATAAGCGTGGTCATCCAGTATTTGTCGGTAAACCCGATCCAGCCGTTTTGCTCAACGTCAATGATACTGACCGGCCCTTCGGGGGTTACCTCAAAATCGGGCATATCGTCATAGTTGATTTCCTCGATCTCGCCGTCTTGGGCGCGCACCACGCCTTCGTGCAGCAAATACAGGCCCAAGACATCGGGTTCACCATGCCGTGCAATCAGGCCATAAGGCGCAAATGACAGGTCGGTGCCGCTGTTGTTTTCAATCGATTGCTGGATGTCGAACATATAATGATCGTCAACGCTGATGGTCCGCCGAAAGACCAGCCCGTTATCGCTTTCCCATATCAGGGTGATCGGCGTGGTTTCTGTAAGCACATCACCCGATTCAATCCGCCAAACCGTGTTGGCCCCCGGCGCATTTGCGATGTTGTCACTGGTGGTGGGTGCCCAGCCCCACAGAACATAATAAGGGTCCGGCGCATTGGCGGGTGACAAAAGAGTGATTTTGTTGCTCTCGTCGCCCAGCTCCACGTTATATTCCAGCAATTGCAGGTCATCGACGCGCCCGCCAGTCAACGAGATTGACCCAGACAAACGATCAGTGCGAATTGCGATCCGGTCGGTGGCGGCAAGGGCGTCGTCGCGGCTCTCGGCGATCAGCTCCCCTAGGTTGGGCAGGGCTGCACCGGCAGCGTCATCACCAGCAATCGGCACGGCGGTGTTGTCATCAGCGGACACAACCGGAACCGAAACACCGTCAACCGTGACGGTTTCAAGCGGCACAGCCTCTGGCTTGGCGCTTGGAAATAGAACAAACCAGCCGAGCATGACAAGCATGCTAAGCCCAATGGCAAGGATCATATTTTTGTTTTCGTCGTTCATCGGGTGGCCTGCTTTTTGGGTGTTAATGCGTTCAGGGGTTTCAACAGGTCAGCGGCCCAAAGGTCAAGGGTTTTTGGCTTTTTGGGGGTGTTTTGTGATGTCGCGGGTCAGGGATTTAAAGTCAAACATGTTTGCGTCCAGCAGATGGCTGGGGTTGCCATTGGTCAGAGCTTTGAAAATCACGTTGCGCCGCCCGGGGGAATTTGTTTCCCAACCATCCAGCATCCGCTTGATTTGCTGGCGTTGCAGCCCGTCCTGAGAGCCGCATAAATCACATGGAATAATCGGATAATTCATATCACGGGCGAATTTTTCGCAATCGACCTCTGACACATGGGCCAGCGGGCGATAAACGTATAAATCCCCCTCGTCATTGACAAGTTTGGGGGGCATTGACGCCATTTTGCCACCGTGAAACAGGTTCATGAAAAAGGTTTCCAGCATATCATCACGATGATGCCCCAGCACGACTGCTGAACAGCCTTCCTCACGCGCGATGCGGTAAAGATTGCCGCGCCTAAGACGCGAGCACATGGCGCAATATGTGCGCCCCGCCGGAACCTTTGATTTCACAATAGAATAAGTATCCTGATATTCTATTCGGTGGGGCACTTTCATGTGCTCCAGAAATTCGGGCAATACTGTTTGGGGAAATCCCGGTTGGCCTTGGTCCAGATTGCAGGCCAGAATTTCCACGGGTAACAGGCCGCGCCATTGCAGTTCTGTCAGGGCTGCCAGCAAGGTATAGCTGTCTTTGCCCCCCGACAAACACACCAGCCAGCGCGCGCCGCGTTCAATCATGCCATAGGTTTCTATGGCTTCGCGGGTTTGACGAATAATACGTTTGCGTAGTTTCTTGAAATTAGTTGTGCCGGGGGCACCATAAAACAAAGGGGTTCACAGGCGTTATACTTGTGAGCCCC
>CAZSSS010000021.1:0-12302 GCA_964609255.1 uncultured Rhodobacterales bacterium | reverse complement strand
CCGCCCCCGAAAGGCCGCCGGTTTCCAGCGCCTCATAGGCCAGTCTTAGGGCTGGAAAGCGGGTGGTGTCCGGGGCCTCAAAATCCAGGCGCGAAAGCTGTGCGAAATCAAGACGGTCAAGCGGTAGTTTGTTGCGGTTCGGATGATTAAGCGCATAGCCGATTGGGCCGCGCATATCTGGTGCCCCCAGATGGGCAAGCATGGCCCCGTCAACAAACCCAACCATGGAATGGATAAGGGATTGCGGGTGAATTATTACCTCTATTTGCTTGGGTGTGCATCCAAAAAGATGTTTTGCTTCAATAACTTCCAGTGCCTTGTTGAACAAGGTTGCAGAATCGATTGAAATGCGTTGCCCCATATCCCATTTGGGGTGCGCGGCGGCTTGTGCGGGGGTTACGTCACGCATTTGTTCCAGTGACCAATTCCGAAAAGGTCCGCCGGATGCGGTCAGGATGATGCGTTCCAGCTCCGTTGAGGATGCACCTTTTACTGCTTGAAATATCGCGGAATGTTCGCTGTCTACGGGCAGCAAAGTTGCCGCGTGTTTGGTGCAGGTTCTCAGCAGCAGCTCTGCGGCGCAAACAAGGCTTTCTTTGTTTGCCAGTGCCAAAACCGCGCCTTGTTTCGCAATATTCAATGAGACCCAAAGCCCAGCCGCGCCAACAATCGCCGACATTGCCCAATCAATCGGGCGCGTCGCGGATTCTGCAATGGCATCAGCCCCCGCCGCGGTTTCGATGGGTGTATCTTTTAGCCGATCACGCAGTTCATCAAGTTTTTCAGGCAGGGCTGTCACCGCAATATCGGCTTGTAAAGCAATGGCTTGCTCTGCCAATAGGGGGATGTTTCCAGCCCCGCTTAGGGCGACAATATTGTATCGATCCGCGCCGCCCTGATTTTTGATCACATCAATTGTGTTCTGCCCGACAGACCCGGTTGCACCAAAAATACTGATTTTTCTGCGCATGCCGGGCTCAGAAAATTTGCAGAATCATGAATATGCTGGTGGCGGCAACCATGCCGTCAAAACGGTCCATCAAACCGCCATGACCGGGGATCAGGTTGCTAGCGTCCTTAACGCCTTGGCGGCGTTTGATCCAGCTTTCCAGCAGGTCGCCGGCCTGTGCGGCCATGGCCAGACCAATGCTCAGGCCCAGAATTCCAATTGAAATCCCGTCTGATGCAATCGCGTAAATAAAACCAACAATCGCTGCCAACAGCCAGCCCCCAACGGTTCCCGACCATGTTTTTTTGGGTGAAATCGCTGGCCACAGCTTTGGCCCTCCGACTTGTCGCCCAACAAAATAACCGCCAATATCACTGGCGACAACCACCGCGATCAGCCACAACACCGTGCCAAGCCCCATATCAGCCCGGATGGTTACAAGTGCGGCCATCGGAAAAGCAATATACAGAAAACCAGCCGAAATCCAGATCGGGCGTTTATGGCGGATCCCCCAAACGGCCACTGCGGCGGCGATCATCGGGATGAAGGCCCACCAGATATTAAACAGATTTGTGGTGATAACCGCGCCAAAACAGCCCGCAACCATAACCCAAAGCCCCGGGTCTTTGATCGATACTTCGGGCAGCATCATGCGGCGGTATTCCCAGCTCATCAATGAGCCACCAATACCCAGCATCAGCCAAACCCCGTCACCACCATACCAAAACACAATCAAGGCCACGCCCGCCAAGATAACACCGGAAATAATCCGCGTGCTCAGGTCTGCAAACTTTGCGGTTTTGCTCATTTCGCCACTGCCCCGAAACGACGGTCCCGTTCCATGAAGTTTTCCAGCAATTTCCCGAATATTTCAGGGGTGAAATCCGGCCAGTTTACATCAACAAATTCGTATTCCGCATATGCGCATTGCCACAGCAAGAAATTAGAGGTCCGGCATTCGCCCGAGGTGCGGATGACCAAATCAGGGTCGGGCAGATCAAAGGTATCAAGGCGACTGGTTATCAGGGCCTCGTCCACCATATCTGCGGTTAAATCGCCCGCAGCAATATCAGCGGCAATGCCGTGCATCACCCGCGCCATTTCATCGCGTCCGCCGTAATCAATGGCGATGGTTAGATGCAGCTTATCGTTATGCTCTGTGCGTTTTTCCGCGCTTTCCATCAGCACGCGCAACCCTTTTTCAAGCCGGTCTTTGCGGCCAATAAACCGCAAACGAATGCCACGGCTAATCAGGTCAGCGATTTCTTTTTGGATGTAACGGCGCAGCAATAACATAAGGCCCGATACTTCGGCCTTGGAGCGTTTCCAGTTCTCGGTTGAAAAGGCAAACATTGTCAAATGTGTAACACCCAATTCGGGGCAGGATTTGACAATCTCGCGTACGGTTTCAACACCGCGTTTATGCCCCAGCAACCGAGGCTTGCCCCGCGCCACCGCCCAACGGCCATTGCCATCCATGATCATCGCCACATGGCGCGCAGTTGTGGTGCCGCGAACGGCGCGTGAATTTGCCATATCCTAAACCTGCATAATTTCAGATTGTTTATTTTCCAGCGCCGCATCAATTGATTTGATCAACTTGTCGGTGACATCCTGCACTTCGTCCTGCCAGATTTTTTCGTCATCCTCGCCCATGCCGTCTGCCTTGGCTTTTTTGATCTGGTCCATGCCATCGCGGCGCACATTGCGCACCGAAATGCGCGCGTTTTCAGCGTATGTGCCAGCGACCTTTGACAGATCACGGCGGCGTTCCTCGTTTAATTCCGGGATCGGAATACGCAGGAATGTGCCGTCCATCACAGGGTTGATGCCAAGACCGGAATTCCGGATGGCTTTATCCACCGCGATAACCAACCCTTTGTCCCAGACATTCACCGACAGCATCCGCGACTCGGGCACGTTAATTGTGGCAACCTGACTGATCGGTGTCATGGCACCATAAGCATCAACCATAATCGTATCCAACATGCTGGCCGAAGCCCGCCCGGTGCGCAGGGTTGAAAAATCATGCTTCAGCGAAGTCAGCGCCCCGTCCATACGTTTAATAATCGCGTCAATATCAATATCTATATCGTCAGACATGGTTGATCTCCTTTAACTTGGTATTACCGTGGTGAAATTACCTTTGCCAGACAAAATTCCAACCAATCCTTCCGGCGCGTCCAGATCAAACAGAATAATCGGCATCCGGTTATCACGCGCCAAGGCAATCGCGGCCGCATCCATGACCTTTAGGTTCTTTTGCAATACCTCGTCATAGGTAACCTGAGTATAGCGTTTTGCATCCGGGTTTATCTTGGGATCGCTATCGTATATTCCATCAACCTGAGTGCCCTTATACATCGCGTCACAAGACATCTCGCTGGCGCGCAGCGTCGCAGCTGTATCGGTGGTGAAATACGGGTTGCCGGTGCCCGCTGCAAAAATGCACACGCGGCCTTTTTCAAGGTGGCGCACCGCACGGCGGCGGATATATGGCTCACAGACCTGATCCATCGGAATGGCGGAAATAACGCGGGTATAAATACCCAGCGATTCCAGCGCGCCCTGCATGCCAAGCGCATTCATGATGGTGCCCAGCATCCCCATATAATCAGCCGTAGTGCGTTCCATGCCCTGCGCGCTGCCCGCCATGCCGCGAAAAATATTGCCGCCGCCAATCACAAGGCAGATTTCAACGCCGGTATCATGAACCTTTTTGATTTCACCAGCGATGCGTTCAACGGTGGGGGGATGAAGGCCAAACTGGGTGTCGCCCATCAGGGCCTCACCGGAAATTTTAATAAGCACACGTTTATAGCGCGGTTTGGCGCTATTGTCCCCATCCGTCATACGATTCTCCTGTTTGGCTGTTGAGGGTTTTTGCCGCAAATACCGCCGCATTTCAATGGTTAATAGAAACAGTCGGCTAGATTACACTTATGTTCAATTTTCTTTCACTGTTTTGTGGGAATGGTTGATTAGGATTAGACCTGTTAACCAAACCATGCCTACACTGTAAAAAAACTTGGGGATTCATATGTTACGCTACACGACTCTTTTTGCCGCAGTTGGTCTGACGTTGCTATTCGGGCTTTTGGCAATTTTCTGGCCTTATTTCTGGATCACTTTTGTATTTTTCGGCTTTTTTACAGTGGTTGGCATTCGCGATATTACCCAGGATCATCACGCCATTCTAAGGAACTATCCTATATTGGGGCATTTACGCTGGATACTCGAAGGTATCCGGCCTGAAATCCGCCAATACCTGTTGGAAAGCGACGGCGACAAAGAACCCTTTTCACGCGATGACCGCGCCATTGTTTATCAGCGCGCCAAGGGCGCCGAAGACAAACGGCCTTTTGGCACAAAAATGGACGTTTACGCCGCCGGTTACAGTTGGATAACCCATTCGGTTCTGGCACGCACTGATCTTGCGTGGGACGTGCGGGTGAAAATCGGAAATGACGCCTGCACCCAACCTTATGAGGCCTCTATTTTCAATATTTCCGCGATGAGCTTTGGTGCCTTAAGCGCGAATGCGATTTCCGCGCTGAACAAAGGCGCAAAAGTGGGGGGCTTTGCCCATGACACTGGCGAAGGCGGCATCTCGGTGCACCATCGAAATGGTGGCGGCGATCTGATATACGAGGTTGGCAGCGGGTATTTTGGCTGTCGTGACGATGACGGCAATTTCAACGCCGAAAATTTTGCCAAACAAGCGGCCAATCCGCAGGTCAAAATGATTGAAATAAAGCTTTCACAAGGTGCAAAACCGGGCCATGGCGGCATGCTGCCCGCGGCCAAGATTTCCAAGGAAATTTCTGAGGCGCGCGGTGTGCCGATGGGGGTTGATTGTTTATCACCCGCCACCCATTCCAAATTCTCAACCCCGTTGGAATTTGTTGAATTTATCGGAGAATTGCGAAAATTATCTGATGGAAAACCCGTTGGCTTCAAGCTTTGTGTCGGTCACCGCCGCGAATTTATGTGTATGGTCAAAGCCATGCAGGAAACCGGCATTGTGCCTGATTTCATCGTAGTGGACGGAAAAGAAGGCGGCACCGGCGCTGCACCGTTGGAATTCGCCAACCATATCGGCATGCCCTTGGTTGAAGGGTTAAGCTTTGTCGTAAACACGCTGGTTGGCGCAGGGTTGCGTGACCAAATCAAAATCGGTGCGGCTGGTAAACTGGTAACAGCATTTGATCTGGCACGGATCTATGCGCTGGGCGCAGATTGGGTGAATTCTGCCCGTGGTTTTATGTTTTCTATTGGCTGCATTCAGGCACAAGCCTGCCATACCAACCATTGCCCTGTGGGTGTAACCACCCAAGATAAGCTGCGCCAACGGGCATTGAACGTTGACAGTAAATCCAAACGCGTGGCCGGTTTTCATCAAAATACGCTTAAAGCGGTGGCAGAAATTGTGGGCGCAGCGGGGCTTGGCTCTCCGTTTGAATTGCAGCCCAAACACTTGATGGTAAGGCAAAAAAGCGGAGAAACATTGTCGGGCGCAAAGATATATTTGACCATGCCGCCAAATGCGCTCATCGACGGCGTAAGCGTTGAGGAAAGTTATCAGGTGCCCTGGAACAACGCCCGAAGCGATAGTTTTCGACCCTATGAGGGAATGGAAAGCTTATTGTATAATTAAGGGCTGCCGCCCCTCTTTGACCTGCGGTTAAATTTGCATTTCTGCAATACCGGCCTCAACTGGCAGGGTTGTGAAGATTGCTGAGCTGGTTAACGAATTGCCTAATGCTGCGCAAGCAGCGGGTCTCCGAACGCAGTGAGGCCAGGCCCAAGCGCAGCGCGGGAGAGCCCCTTTGGCCACAAAAAAGGCCCATACAATTTTGCACGGGCCTTTCAGGATTAATTTTGGCAATGTTAGCCGCCCATGGTTTTTGCAACTTCGGCTGCAAAATCCTCTACCTTTTTTTCAATGCCGTCACCAACACCAAAACGCACAAAACCAGCGATCGTGGCGCCAGCGTTTTTGGCTGCGGTTGCGACATTCATGTCAGGGTCAATCACAAATTTTTGTTTTTCAAGGACAACTTCCTCATAGAACTTGTTCATGCGGCCTTTGATCATGTTTTCAATGATGTTTTCCGGCTTGCCAGATTCGCGCGCTTGCTCGGTCAAAACCGCTTTTTCGCGTTCAACAAGCGTTTGGTCCAGATCGTCAACAGACAAAGCCGACGGATTGGTCGCGGCGATATGCATGCAAATTTGACGCGCAATGTCCTCGTCGCCACCATTCAGCGCAATAAGAACGCCAATTTGGCCCATGCCGTCAGCGGCGGCGTTATGCACATAGGATGCAACAACATCGCCCTCAATCCGCCCCATACGGCGCACCGACATGTTTTCGCCAATCGTGGCGATTTTGTCGTTTACAACGTCTTGAACGGTTTTGCCATTCATCGGCGCAGCTTTCAGCGCGTCAACATCCGAAACGCCAACAGCGGCGGCGGTAATACCGCGCACCATTTCCTGAAATTCAGCGTTTTTGCCAACGAAATCTGTTTCGGAATTAACCTCAACAACCACGCCGACGCCATTTTCAACGGCAACGCCAACCAGACCTTCAGCCGCGGTGCGGCCTGCTTTTTTGGCAGCCTTGGCCAAACCTTTGGTGCGAAGCCAGTCAACCGCTGCCTCCATATCACCATCGGTTTCGGTCAGGGCTTTTTTGGCATCCATCATGCCAACGCCGGAACTGTCGCGCAGTTCCTTTACTTGTTTTGCGGTGATAGCCATCACTGCTTCTCCTTATTCTTTAACTTCGGTGGCAGCTTCTGCAGGGGCTTCGGCCTTTTCGACCTTTTCGACCTTTTTAGCCTTGGCTTTGGCTTTTTTGGCCGGAGCTTTTGGTTTTTCTGCTTCAACCACTTGTTCAACAACTTCTTCAATAACAGCTTCTTCGGCCACTTCTTCCATGGCACCCAGATCAATGCCCGATGCGCCCATATTTGCGGCCATACCGTCAAGCGCGGCGCGGGCAACCAGATCACAATAAAGCGCGATTGAGCGCGCCGCATCGTCATTACCCGGAATAGGGAAATCAATGCCGCGTGGGTCCGAATTGGTATCCAGCACTGCAATCACCGGAATACCCAGTTTTCTGGCTTCTGAAATCGCCAGCGATTCCTTGTTGGTGTCGATCACAAAAATCAGGTCCGGCGTGCCGCCCATTTCGCGAATACCGCCAAGAGAAGACTGCAATTTACCTTGCTGGCGTTCCATATTCAGGCGTTCTTTTTTGGTCATGCCCTCAGCGCCGCTTTCCAGCTTGCTGTCCAGTTCTTTCAGATAACCAATACGTTTGGAAATAGTTTTCCAGTTGGTCAGCATGCCGCCCAACCAACGGTGGTTAACGTAATATTGCGCTGACCGTTCAGCCGCGTCTGCAACTGCTTTTGATGCCTGACGTTTGGTGCCGACAAACAAAATGCTGCCGCCCTTGGCAACGGTTTGCTGAATCACGTTCAGCGCTGCATCAAGCAACGGAACGGTTTGGGTCAGATCCATGATGTGGATGCCATTGCGCGACCCATAGATATACGGGTCCATAAGCGGGTTCCAGCGGTGGGTTTGGTGACCAAAATGAACGCCTGCTTCAAGCAATTGGCGCAATGTGAACTCTGGTAGAGCCATCGTAATATTCCTTTTTTCCGGTTTAATCCTCGGCAGGGGAGATAGGGCGGATGCCCAACCGGGGGACTGATTGAGGATTTCTCCCTCAAACGGCCCAAACCCTGCCTGTGATATATAGTGTGCGTGCGCTTAAAGCAGTGCCGCCAAAGACGCAAGGCCTTTGCGCAAAAAATGCCAATTTGTCAATCATCAGCCAGTTTTGGCGTGACCTTTGCACCGCAAATCGATAGCACCTTATCCATGACAAATCAAAATGATGACCAGCCGGTTTTATGCATTGGATCTGCGCTGTGGGATATCATCGCCAGCGCCAGCGCCCCCATGGTTGATGGCGCTGATATTGCCGGCCTGATCCGGCGGCGCATGGGTGGTGTGGCATTAAATGTGGCCGTGGCGCTGGTGCGTTCGGGGCAAAAGGCCACATTATTAACCGCAATTGGCACAGACCCGGAAGGCGACAGCCTGATCACAGCGCTGGAACACGAGGGCGTTGATTGCAGCCATGTCACCCGTTGCGATGACCCAACCGATTCCTATTTGGCGGTTGAACATCCAAACGGCGATATATTTGCCGCGATTGCCGATTGTGCATCCTTGGAAAAAGCAGGCGATACAATTCTTGCGCCGCTCCTGAACGGGCAACTGGCCTGTGACAACCAGCCTTGGCTTGGGTCGATTGTGGTGGATGGCAATATCCCGATCTCGGTTATGGAAAATCTGGCGCGGCAAAAATCTGTGTCACAGGCTGATCTGTCCTTTGTTCCGGCCTCGCCGGGAAAAGCCCGCCGTATGCGAAGTGCCCTAAAGGCCGCGCAGGCAACATTATTTGTAAATCTGGCTGAGGCCGAAATTCTATGCGAATCCAAATTTGCCAATAGCAATATTGCCGCATCTGCCTTGCTGGCGCTGGGCGCGGGCCGAGCGATTGTCACCGATGGGCCAAACAGTGCTACAATTTGCACCCGCCAAACCAGCGTGACGCTAACGCCACCTTTGGTGAAATCCCACAGCACAACCGGGGCTGGCGATGTATTTCTGGCGGCGATAATCACAGCAGAGCAAAACCCCGACAATTCAGCCCTTGATGCGTTGCAATCAGCCATTGATGCCGCTGCAACCCATATTTCACGGAAACCTGTATGAAGGCTCCGTTAAAATTTTCCGCCGAAGTTGTCGCCGCCAAAAACGCAGGCCAGCCGATTGTGGCGCTGGAAAGCACCATAATTACCCATGGCATGCCCTACCCGCAAAATGTCGAAACCGCGCAACTGGTGGAAGCTGACATTCGGGCTGGCGGTGCTGTCCCCGCGACCATTGCGATTATGGATCATGCCATTCATATCGGGCTGGAAAAATCAGAGCTGGAAACATTGGCACAAGCCAGCGCGGTTGCAAAACTGTCACGCGCTGATCTTGCCTTTGCCCTTGCCAGCGGCCAAACTGGTGCAACAACCGTGGCGGCCACGATGATTTGCGCGCATTTGGCGGGCATTCAGGTATTTGCCACGGGGGGTATTGGCGGTGTGCATCGCGGTGCCTCAAACAGTTTTGATATTTCAGCCGATCTGGAAGAACTGGCGCAAACGCCGGTAACCGTGGTGGCCGCCGGGGCCAAAGCCATTCTTGACCTGCCCAAAACCCTTGAGGTTCTGGAAACCCGTGGCGTGCCGGTCATTGCTTTTGGCCAAGACACCCTGCCCGCTTTTTGGTCGCGCAACAGCGGATTACCCGCGCCGCTGCGCGCTGACACCGCTGCAGAAATCGCTGCGGCCCACAAAATGCGCGGCCAGCTTGGCCTGCCGGGCGGGCAACTTATTGCCAATCCAATTCCAGTTGATGCCGAAATACCGGCTGAAATATTGGCACCGCACATCACCCAAGCGCTTGAGGAAGCCGAGGCGCAAAGTATCTCAGCAAAAAATGTCACGCCTTTTTTGTTGTCGCGCATATTTGAGCTGACCAACGGCGCATCACTGACTGCCAATATTGCCCTGGTGCGCAACAACGCAAAACTGGCTGCCGCCATCGCTGTTGCACTTAATTAATTGTTAACCTTGTCCTTTGAACACATCTCACATAAATTATACTGTCAGTAATCAGGATTATTAATGGCGAAGAAACTAAAAAAGAAAAAGGCCCCGCTTTTTTCACGCACACGCAGCAATTTCCTGACCGGAATTGTGATTGTCGCACCTGTGATGCTGACGATTTACCTGATTTGGTGGGCCATCAACCTTGTTGACGGGCTGTTTGTGCCTTGGGTGCCGGAAATCTATAACCCGTCAACCTATCTTGGATTTAACATTCCGGGCTTTGGCGTTATTGTTTTTCTGGTGTTCACAGCCACGGTTGGGGCGCTGACCAAAGGGCTGTTTGGCCGCCAACTGATAAAGCTCGGAGAGAACTTTGTTGACCGCATGCCGGTGGTGCGTTCCATTTATAACGCGTTGAAACAAATATCAAATACGGTGTTAAGTAAATCCAACGCCTCGTTTCAAAAGGCCTGTTTGATCGAATATCCGCGTAAGGGCATTTGGGCAATTGCATTTGTTTCCACCGATACCAGCGGTGAAATTCCGGAAAAACTTGCTGAACAAGAAATGCTGTCGATATTTCTGCCAACCACGCCCAACCCGACCTCGGGGTTTTTGCTGTTTGTGCCACGTCGCGACGCCATCATGCTGGACATGACGGTTGAGGACGCGGCCAAGTTGATTATCTCAGCCGGGTTGGTGATGCCCCCAACCGCCGAAGAAAAAGCCAACGGAACCCGAATTTCTGCGCCAAAACAGAAATGACCGCGGCATTCGGGACCGGATTCGCCACGGCCTTTACCCTTATTCTGGCAATTGGCGCACAAAACGCATTTGTATTGCGCCAAGGCATTCTTAAAAACCATATTTTCTGGGTATGCCTTATTTGTGCGCTGTCGGACGCAATTCTGATTACCGTCGGCGTTACCGGATTTGGCAAACTAATAGAGGCAGCGCCCGCATTGCCAACCCTAATGCGAATCGGTGGCGGCGGGTTTTTGATATTTTACGGAGCCTCGCGATTCTGGGCGGCATTTCAGGGCCAATACAGCTTACAAGCCAACGGAAAAGCCACCACGTTACGCGCAACTATCTTTATTTGTCTGGCGTTAACATGGCTGAACCCCCATGTTTATCTTGACACGTTGGGGTTGATCGGTGCCGTATCAACCCAGTTCATCGCCCCGGCACAAAAACTGGCCTTTGGTATTGGTGCGGTAAGCGCATCATTTACATTTTTCTTTTCGCTGGGTTATGGGGCATGGTTTTTAGCACCGATTATGCAAACAAAGCGCACATGGCAGATGCTGGATATTGGCATTGGCATCGTCATGTGGATATTGGCATTTGGACTGTTAAGCGGCTTATGAACGCAAGAATCACCCTCCAGCCGATTCGCCAATGGCAATCACAAGCGTGACATCTGGGCAACAGTATCAGGTTTGAATCGAGGATTCCCCCCTAAGATCACAAACTTATTAGGTTTTTCCGGAAAATTAACTTGGCCTTTAAGAAAGGGCGGCATATAAAGGACTTACTGCTCGATAGGTTTCTTGCCTGTATGAAACCTGCCTCAATAACTTACGCCCTCCTTGTGAGGGCGTTTTTTTTGGGGCTATTCCAACGAAGTTACCCAAAGGATTACCGCATCTTTGGTGCTGGTGGATACCATATTATGACCCATTGTTGCGTCATAATAGGCACTGTCGCCCGCCCCCAAATGCACAGGTTCATAAAATTCTGAGAAAAATTCAATCTCGCCAGAGAGCACAAACAAGAATTCCTCACCGTCGTGGCGCACCCAGCCGTCAAAATCGTCAAACCTGCGGGCGCGCACCGTGGCACGGTAAGGCAACATACGTTTATGGCTAAGGTCTGGGGCCAGAATTTCATGCTCATAGGTGGTTGTCACATGGGCATTGCCCGACCCGCCCCGGGTAATTGAACGTCGGGCCAGCACCTTGTCCGACTTGGGCTGGGTAAAAAGCTGCGGGACCGAAATATCAAGACCCGCCGCCAACTTACGCACCGCCTCAAATGTCGGGGACATCTGGCCGTTTTCAATTTTCGACAAAGTAGAGCGCGCCAACCCGACTCCCTGCGCCGCCTGTTCCAGCGTCCAGCCACGTTGTTTTCGCAAATCGCGCACCCGCTGGCCAAGGTTAATCGGCGCGGCATTCTTACCCGCACCACGATCCCTCGCAATGCTTAACACTGTTGGTTCTGGAATTTCAGGCATTTCAACATCCACTGTGATCTGTCATAAGGTGATAATCTGAAACGGATCGGAAAATCAATGCAACTGTCTGTTTACCAAAAGGAAGATTTTGCAAATTGTCCGGAAAAATTCAATATGGCGCAGCATACATTGGGCCACGGCAAATTCCCCGATAAAACCGCGCTAGAAGTCATCGCATCACCCGGTGTTCTGGCCGAAAGCTGGACCTATCGAGAAATCTGCACAACAGTTCTGGCATGCGCGGGTGGGCTGCGGGCTCAAGGCGTTATGGCGGGCCACCATGTTGCGCTGCACCTTGGCAATAATTCGGATTTTCCGCTGTTGTTTTTTGCGCTGAACGCTGTTGGTGCGGTGCCGGTGCCGTTGTCGAATATGCTTACTAATGCAGAAATTATTTATATATTACAAGATCTTGATG
>CAZSSS010000020.1:1661-12317 GCA_964609255.1 uncultured Rhodobacterales bacterium | reverse complement strand
CACTTTTGCAGGTTCTGCACAAAGCGAAATTTCGTTGCCGCGCAGGTCATGCACAATGCCAGGTAATTTGGCAATGACCGGATCGCCGCCCTCGGGGGCTTCAAAATACATTTGCGTAACTTCACCCAGCAATTCCGTGAAATTCACTTTGCCGGAAAAAACCGGACTGCCCGCAGAGGCTTGCAGGTCTTCAGGGCGAACACCGATATTTACCTCCATACCCTGATCTGCATCCGTTGTTGGCACATCAGAAATTGCCACCAATCCGCTGTTAAGCGTGATGGTTGTTTGCGAACCGGTTCCGGTGATTTTCCCCGGCCACAGGTTCATCGCCGGTGACCCGATAAACCGTGCCACAAATTCATTTTGCGGGCGTTCATACAGATCAAGCGGCGTGCCAACCTGTGCAATGCCTTTATTGGCCAAAACAACAATGCGGGTTGCCAATGTCATGGCTTCGACCTGATCATGGGTGACATAAATCATGGTGCTGTCGGGCATGCTTTCCTTTAGCTGCGCGATTTCAATCCGGGTTGCCACGCGCAACGCGGCATCAAGGTTGGAAAGCGGCTCATCGAACAGGTATACTTTTGGATCCCGCACAATAGAACGGCCAATCGCAACCCTTTGGCGTTGCCCACCTGACAATGCCTTTGGCAGGCGATCAAGGTAATTCTCAAGCTGCAAAATCTTTGCAGCACGGTTTACGGCCGTGTCAATTTCCTCTTTGGATTTTTTGGCGATCTTAAGCGCAAATGACATATTATCCCGCACAGTCATATGCGGATAAAGCGCATAAGACTGAAACACCATGGCAATGCCACGCTGTGAGGGGGGCACGTCATTCACCACTTGGCCGTCAATTTCCAAGGTTCCCCCGGTAATTTTTTCAAGACCCGCAACCATGCGCAACAAGGTTGATTTGCCACAGCCTGACGGGCCGACAAATACGATCAGCTCTCCGGTTGTGATCTCCAGATCAATGTCTTTCAGGACATTAACGTCACCATAACTTTTCATAAGACTGGTCATTTTCAAATCGGCCATTCCCTGTCCCTCCTTTTAATTATCCGGTTTTCAGCGCAAGGCAAACTTGCCAAGGTTTGAGCGTAATTTGCCCCAGCGGGGTCACAGCAGCAGTGCCAAGGTTTTCACCAATTTGGCACCATTTCCCTGCGGGCAATTCCATTTGCGTTTCGGCACCCGCCAAATTGAAAGCGCAAAATACAGTTTCGTTTTCATAGCATCGCTGGAAATGTAAAACACCGCCCAAAACGGTGATTTTATCCATGCCCCCCTTTGTCAGCGCCGCATAGCTTTGGCGCAAATGGATGGCCTGGCGGTATAAAACCAGCATGGATTGCGGGTCGGCCTCTTGTGCCGAAACTGATTTTTCCAAATGTTCGGCGGGCATCGGCAACCATGTTTTATCCGCGTCGGAAAACCCGCCATGCCGGTTGGATTTTGTCCAGACCATCGGGGTGCGACAACCATCACGGCCTTTGAATTCGGGCCAGAACTCTTTGCCATAGGGGTCTTGGATATCCTCAAAGGGCACTTCGGCCTCGGTCAGGCCCAGCTCCTCGCCCTGAAAAATACAGGCTGAACCGCGCAGGCACATCAGCAATAACGTATAGGCAGGCGCCGACAGTGAATTCAAATTCCAACGGCTGGTGTGGCGCTGAACATCATGGTTGGAATATGCCCAGCAGGCCCACCCGTCAGCGGCGACTTTGTCAACTTTGTCAAACACCGCCTTGATGGCGCTGGCATCTGGCCGTTCTCTGGACAGCAATTCAAACGCGTAACACATCTGCATCAGATCATCGCCCGACGTATATTCCCCCAGTATTTCCAAACCGCGTTGCGCATCTCCGATTTCACCAAGAGCGGCGGCATCAAACGGGTTCATTAGATGGCGTAAACGCCGCAAAAACCCCAAGGTTTCCGGTTGGTTTTTGGAATAAATATGGTCTTGGTGATTATAAGGATTAACCGCTGGCGCAATTTGATCATTGCGCAGCGCCTGTGGCAAAGCCGGGTTATCACGCAGGTTTTTATCGGCAAAATAGAAATTGATGGTATCCAGCCGGAACCCGTTAACGCCGCGTTCCAGCCAAAACAGCGCCACATCCAAAAGCGCGACCTGAACCTGTTCTTCGTGCAGATTAAGATCAGGCTGAGAGGCCAGAAAGTTATGCAAATAATACTGACAGCGCCGCGCATCCCAATGCCATGCAGAACCACCAAAAATTGATAACCAGTTATTCGGAGGCGTCCCGTCAGCCTTGGCATCCGCCCAGACATACCAGTTTGATCTGGCATTATCGCGGCTTTGGCGGCTTTCTTTGAACCACGGATGCAAATCAGAACTGTGGCTTAGCACCAGATCAATCATTACTTTTAGGCCCAGATCATGGGCGGTTTTCATAACCAGATCAAAATCATCAAGGGTGCCGAACATCGGGTCAACATCGCAATAATCGGCAATGTCATAGCCAAAGTCATGCATCGGAGACGTGAAAAATGGCGAAATCCAGATCGCATCCACGCCAAGCGACGCGATATAAGGCAAGCGTTTCACAATGCCCTGTAAATCGCCAATGCCGTCATCATTGCTGTCTTGAAAACTGCGTGGATATATTTGATAAATCACGGCACCACGCCACCATTCAGTGGTTTGCGCCGCAGTTATGTCGGGGGTCATGGCGTGTTGGATGCTCATGTTTATACAGCCTTATTTAACTGAACCGGCCAGAAGGCCGCGCACCAGATATTTTTGCATGGCAAAAAATACCATCAACGGCACTGCAATTGACACAAATGCCGAGGTCGCAAGGATTTCCCAATTGCCACCCCGCGTGCCCAAAAGCTCTACTATTTGTTTGGTCATAACGGTTGTTTCGCCCGTTGAATCGATCAGAAACACCAGCGCAACCAACAGATCATTCCATGTCCATAAAAACTGGAAAATTGCAAATGATGCCAGCGCGGGGAAGCTTAGCGGCAGGATGATTTTGATGAAAATCTGAAAATCCGAAGCCCCGTCAACTTTGGCATTTTCTATGATATCACGCGGCAGGCCAACCATGTAATTACGCAATAAATAAATTGCCAACGGCAGGCCAAAGCCCGTATGGGCCATCCATGCCCCTAAATATCCTTTGCCGATACCAATATCATTGTGAAACTTCAAAAGCGGAATAAGCGCCAGCTGTAAAGGCACAACCAACAGGCCAACGATGGCTGCAATCAACAGGGCACGGCCCGGAAATTCCATCCATGCCAGCGCATAAGCGGCAAAAGCCGCAATAACAATGGGAATGATGGTTGCGGGAATGGTCAAGGTTAACGTGTTGAAAAATGCCTTGGCCATGCCCTCTTTGTTGGAACCATCAAAAAGAACATTTTGATAATTGCCAAGCGTGAATTCAGGCGGAGTTGTGGCCGTAACAAAAATACGTTGCCCGCGACGGCCCGAAAAAGGCTCGGTGTTGGTCATCCGGTAATGCCCCTGCGCCGAAACAACAATGTTGCCGCCTTTTTTCAAGGGTGCAACCTGACCCACAACAAAAGCATCTATTGCCTGCGACGAAATACCAAAAGCCGAGACATCGACCTCAATTCCGGTTGCGAATAAATCGCCCTCAATGACAAAAATATCACCTTCCTGAACCTGAAATTCCGGCGCATCAGCGCGCAAGGTCAGGTTTTGCTGCGACGGGAACATCGCCTTCCACCAGCCGCTTGTGGCGATCTGGTCTGAGGTGCGAAACGATGATACCAGCAAGCCGAATGTCGGAAACAGCCACAACGCCACCAACAACGCCACCGATATATGCACCGCCCACATCAGGCTGGATTTTGACCCTGCAATATTGTCCATAACGGTCCCTATCTCATTTCTTTGCGCGCGTTACGCACATTCCAAACCAATATCGGCGATACCAAAACCATGATAACCATGGCGCTTGCCGACCCGACACCCCAATCATTAGCGCGAAACAGTTTGTCGAACATATAATTGGCCAGCACTTGGGTTTCCCACTGCCCGTTGGTCATGGCAAAAACAATGTCGAAAACCTTTAGGACCACAATGGTAATTGTTGTCCAGACAACCATAATTGTGCCTTTGATTTGCGGTATTTTTATTTTGAAAAACACTTGAAACGGGTTGGCCCCGTCAACAATTGCGGCCTCGATCGTTTCCTCGGGGATGCCCCGCAGGGCCGCTGACAGAATAACCATGGCAAACCCGGTTTGAATCCAGATCAACACCGCCATCAGGAAAAAGCTGTTCCAGATCGGGATGGTCAGCCATGCTTTGGGGTCTGTCCCGCCAAAATAAAGGTAAAGCGCATTCAGCACGCCAATCTGATCTTGGGAAATTGGCCGGGTGTCATAAACCAGCTTGAAAATCACCGCTGCACCAACAAATGAAATCGCCATCGGCATAAAAATAAGAGACTTGGCAATGTTCCCCCATTTGATCCGATCGGTCAGTTGCGCCGCCAACAACCCAAAACCTGTGGCACAGGCAGGCACGACCAGCAGCCACATAATGTTGTTGCGCATGGCCTCCCAGAACTTTGGCTCACCGAACATCTGGTTGTAATTATCAAGCCCTGCCCATGTGTAACTGGTTGTGCCATCGGGCAATGTCACACGATTGGTCAGCGATAATCGCAGCGTTTCGACAACCGGATAAGCCAGATAAAGCCCAAGCGCCAAAAGCGCTGGCAATACAAACAACCAAGGGCGAATAATATTTGCGCGGGTAATGTTGCGCCCTGCATTTTTGCCTCGGGGCGGGAATAATACTTTGTCAAGAAACTGGTTGGACAGATAAAAATATGCCACACAACCACCAACACCCAACAAGATTGTAATGATACCCTGAAACGCCGGATGCATGGTTGTTTTCCTTAAAAATTATATAATAAACTGCGGGGAAACCCGACCAGCTGGCCGGATTCCCCATTGATACGAAGGCTTATTTTAAAGCATCCCAAGACTGTTGAATAGCAGTCGCGACGCTTTCGGCAGATGCGCCGCCAGCATAATCAACCATACCCGTCCAGAACGACCCAGCACCAACACCGCCCGGCATCAGGTCAGAACCGTCAAACCGGAATGTTGTGGCACCCAGCAAAATCTCGTTCATTTTGGCAAGTGTCGGGTCGCCAAATACTGCTGAATCAACCCCGCGATGTGGCGTCAGGAACCCTTTGCGCGCCATCCAGATTTCATGGGCTTCGGGGGTTTCAAGATACGTGATCAAAGCATGGGCACCGGGGCTGTCATTGGTAATCGCCCATACCGTGCCTGCACCAAGAACAGGTGCGCCAAGGTCTTTACTCGCAAAGGCTGGAAAATAGAAAAAGTCAGCGTCTTCGCCAACAATTGTGCCTTCGGGGAAAAATGCCGGAATAAACGACGCCTGACGGTGCATATAGCACTGCGCAGGTGCGCTAAACAGCCCTTTTGGACTGTCGCGGAAATCGGTTGAGGCAACCACGCCTGCACCGCCGGCGACATAATCGTCATTGCGCGCAAATACGCCAAATTCTTCAATTGCGGCAATAATGCGCGGGTCATCAAACGGAATCTCGTTTGTTACCCAACCATCATAAACATCCGGCGTTTGGGTGCGCAGCAACAGGTCTTCGACCCAATCGGTTGCCGGCCAGCCGGTCGCACCACCTGAACCCAAACCGATACACCACGGTGTGCTGCCATCGGCCACAATCTGGTCGCTTAGCGCGATAAGTTCTTCCATGGTTGCAGGCACATCATAACCCGCATCTTCAAAGTTTTCCGGCACATACCAAACCAGAGATTTCACGTCGACCTTATAGAAAAACCCATAAAGGCTTTCGCTGCCATCAGGCCCCGCATAGGTGCCAAGATCAACCCAGCTTTGACCTGCTGCGTAATTTTCGCGGACCCAATCCGCGGTTCCGTCAGCCAATGGGGTTAAAAAGCCCCGCGCCGCCATGTCAGCCGCCAGCCCTGGCTGTGGAAACGCCGAGACATTGGCCGCGGAGCCAGCTTCGGCATCCACCAGAATTTGTTGTTCAAAACTGTCAGAGCCAACATAACGCACATCCGCGCCCGTTGCTTCGGCAAAACCTGCCAAAACCGCCTCGACATTTTCCTGATCCGGCCCAAGCCATGGGCCAAAAACCGTGATCTGTTCGCCAGCCAAATGCCCCGCCGCAAATACAGAATTTGCTGACAGCGCCAATGCAGCGACACCGGTCAATAACTTATGTTTCATGATTTCCTCCGATTCGGGCGCTTAAGCACCCTATGATTTCAACCAAAGCGAATCGTTTTCCAAAGCGCTTTGAATGATCTTAAATTCGAGCATTTATATATCGCTGTCAACAGTTTGGTTAACTGCTTATTAACTTGAGGAAAAATCTTAGATTCGGAAAATTACCTTTGACGGTCCGATTAATATTGGTTAAGTTTACGAAACAATTACAAGCGCTTTGGAATGAATTTAAAAGAACTGTCAGATGTATTGGGGCTGTCGCAAACAACGGTCAGCCGCGCCTTGAACGACTATCCTGAGGTTAAGGAAGCCACACGGCTGCGCGTCAAAGCGGCGGCACAAAAGCATCATTACAGCGCCAATACCCGTGCCAAAAGTCTGGCAACAGGCCGGTCCATGGCCATTGGCCATGTTATCCCCGTTTCAACCCGCCATGAGATCGTGAACCCTGTTTTTGCTGATTTTATCGCCGGTGCCGGTGAGATATATTCCCGCAATGACCACGATATGTTATTATCTGTTGTTGCCGATAAGGATGAGGACCAAACCTATCGTGAACTGGCGGCGAAAGCCTCGGTTGACGGGGTGATTGTGCACGGCCCGCGCGCCAATGACTCGCGGATTGCATTGTTAAAAACGCTGCGTATCCCGTTTGTTGTGCATGGTCGTGCCAGCGATGGTGATACCGATTACAGTTGGGTTGATGTCAATAACCGCCGTTCTTTTGAACGCGCTGCACATTTCCTTTTTGACCTCGGGCACAGCCGTATCGCGCTTATCAACGGGCTGGAATTTATGGATTTTGCAAAAAGACGCAAAGATGGGTTTTTGCAGGCCTTTGCATCACGCTCTGTGGTGCCGATCCCAAACCTGATGGTGTCAAAAGAAATGACCGAGGATAACGGATTTCGAGAGGCCCAAAAAATGCTAAAAGCGCCCGGCGCGCCAACGGCTTTTATTGTGTCTTCCA
The DNA here is from genome assembly GCA_964609255.1 of uncultured Rhodobacterales bacterium. GTDB lineage: Bacteria > Pseudomonadota > Alphaproteobacteria > Rhodobacterales > Rhodobacteraceae > UBA3077. The sequence goes on along the minus strand of CAZSSS010000020.1, from coordinate 5,067 downwards.
TGATTATGGCCATTGGCGTGCGTCGCGCCATCAGCGATGCGGGGTTGAAAATGGGGCAAGATATTTCGGTGATAATCCATGATGACGTGCTGTCTTATTTGCCCAATGGCGCGGGGATTCCCATGTTCACAGCAACAAAATCTTCGGTGCGGGATGCGGGCACATATTGTGCGCAGATGTTGCTTGATATTATTGCCAGCGGTGACCAGACGCCGCGTCATACCTTGCTGGAAACCGAATTGGTGGTTGGTGAAAGCACGGGCCGCGCGCCAGCCGGATAAAGCGGGCAGTGTTCACGCGCGGGTCACCAATTGATACCCCGGCGCTGCGATGGCCTTTACGGATGTGATCGGGCAGGTGCCGTTCCAGGTTGTGCGGTCAATCACAAAAAGCGCGTCGCCGGGCGATGTTTCCAAAATTGAGGCATCGTGTTCGCTGGCTTTGATGGCATAAAACCGCAAATCGCATTTGCTATAGGGTTTGTTGCGCAGCAGCCATTCGTTGGCGCTGTGTTTCTCCAGATCAACATCCTTGATTTCAGGGACGGTCAATAAATAAATCCAGCGATCCTCAAACAAATATGGCCGTTGGTCTGCCAAATGCAGCGCCTGCACACGCAGCGCCGGTTCCGGGCTGGAAAAACCCATATTTGCAGCAATTATCCGAGGCATTTCCGCGATTTCTGTGCTGATTAATTGATACCCGTGGACCGCGCCTTTTTGTTCAATTTCTTTGCGAATTATCGGAATATCAAATGTCGCGCGCGTGATCGGATCATGCAAAACCCGAGTGCCGCCCTTGCGGCGACGCTCAATTATTCTGCTATCGGCAAGGTCGCGCATGGCACGATGAACGGTGCTGCGCGCGCACCCCATTTCGGTTGCAATATCCGTATCACGGGGCAATTTATCCCCCGGCCCATAGGTTTGGTCAAGAATTTTGTCATGTATCTTTTGGCGAGCGTCTTTCCACGTAAGTCTGTGTTTATGGGTCAAATTTCTTGTCCTAGTTCTGAAATCGTTAATTTAAAGGCATCTATAATTGCATTTCTGTTGATGTGGCGGCCATTGGTTACCATGTGACGCCCGGCGCTCCAGACGTCTGATATACATTCCTGCCCCCGGCCACCAAAAATTAAACTGTCCAGTATTGCATCCCCTGACCGGCTGCAAAGCCACTGGTTATTGCTGGATATTCCTAAAATATCTGCCTGCATCCCAACCGCAATTGCGCCAGCATTTCGACCGGCTGCCTGCGCGCCGCCCGCTGCGGCGAGGTCAAACAGCACCCTTCCGGTTGACCGGTCCGGTGCGGCCAGAACGGCCCTGCTTTTGTGGTGCAGACGTTGCGAATATTCCAGGGTTTTCAGCTCATCAAAAAGCGAGACATGGATATTTGAATCACTGCCAAAGCCAACCCGCCCGCCTGCTGATATATATTCCAAACCATTGAATATACCGTCACCGAGATTGGATTCAGTTATCGGACACAACCCAACAACAGCCCCCGACATGGCCAGCGCCTGCGTTTCTTGTGATGTCATCTGGGTTGCATGAATAAAGCACCAACGCTGATCAACGGGGTAATTGTGCAAAAGCCATTCAACCGGCCGCGCCCCAAGATGGCTTTGAACTTCATCGACTTCTCCGACTTGTTCAGCCACGTGCATATGAAACGGCCCATCCGGGCAAAGCGTTAGGGCAAAATCCAGCCCCGCTTGGTCAACCGCACGCAATGAATGGGCCGCAGCGCCAATTTTGTGGTCACCCAAACTTTGGGCTACACTTTTTGCGGCACCGCAGTAAAGGGCCTCAAACCCGTCACTGGATGTGCCAAACCGCATTTGCCCGCCCGCCAAAGCACGATGATCGCATCCGCCAAACTGGTATAAAACCGGCAACAGCGTCAGGCCAATGCCCGCCTGTTGCGCGGCTGAAACAATCCGTTCCGTCATTTCTGCGGGGTTTGCGTATGGGGTGCCGCCAAGATCGTGGTGCAGATAATGAAATTCGGCAACACTGCCGTAACCCGCTTCTTGCATTTCCATAAAAACCAGCGCGGCAATTGATTCCACATGATCGGGCGTCAATTGTTCAAGAAACCGATACATAAGCCTGCGCCATGTCCAAAAACTGTCTTGCGCGGCTTTGCCCTTGGCCTCGGTCAGCCCGGCCATGGCGCGTTGAAACGTGTGGCTGTGCAGGTTGGTCGGCGCAGCAAGAGCAATATCTATGGTTTGGCCAGCCCCCCCCGATTTTGGCCCAATGGCCACGATTCTGCCGTCATTGCCAATATCAATCTGAACATCACGCATCCAGCCATTTTGTGTAAGCACCTGACCTGCATGGATATAATGCATATCGCAATCTCCGTTGACATTATTAAGTAGCTACATAATACTGATTTGTAGGCGCTTTGCAAGAAAGGCAACACCATGATCACGCGGATCAGTAATGTAAAAATTGCCACGATGGGGCCAGCGCAGCAGCCTTATGGCCTTATTCAAGATGGGGCGATTATTGTTGAAAATGGTATGATCAAATGGGTTGGGCAGGAAAAAGATATGCCCGCCGAATACTCCGATCTTTCGCGCCATTCTTTTGAGGGCCGTCTTGTCACGCCCGCACTTATTGATTGTCATACCCATATTGTTCACGGCGGCAATCGTGCTGGTGAATTCGAAATGCGTCTAAAAGGGGCAAGTTATGCTGAGATCGCGCAGGCTGGCGGTGGAATTGTTTCAACGGTTGAGGCAACCCGCAAAGCATCATCCGCAGAATTGCTGTCTGCGGCGCTTTTGCGTGTTGATGCATTAATAGCCCAAGGTGTTGCAACCATCGAAATAAAATCCGGCTATGGGCTGGATACCGAAACTGAACTAAAAATGCTTCGCGTTGCGCGCCAAATCGCATCGGAACGCCCGATTACGGTTGTCACCAGTTTTCTTGGTGCCCACGCGGTTCCCAAAGGCTGGGAGGCTGACGCCTATATTGATCAGGTTTGCATTCCAACGCTGGAAAAAGCGCATGCCGAAGGGTTGGTTGATGCGGTTGACGGTTTTTGTGAAAGCATTGCTTTTGACCAAAAGCAGATCAAACGTGTGTTTGACAAAGCAGCAAGACTTGGCTTGCCGATAAAATTACACGCCGAACAACTGTGCAACATGAATGGCGCAGTGTTGGCGGCAGAATATGGGGCTATTTCTGCGGATCATCTGGAATATGCCACTGCAGAAACGGCGATGGCGATGGCGCGGTCAAATACCGTTGCTGTGCTTTTACCCGGCGCGTTTTATACGTTGCATGAAACACAAAAACCGCCAATTTCTGCATTTCGCGACCATAATGTTGCGATGGCAGTGGCGACAGACTGGAACCCGGGATCTTCTCCGCTGGGGTCTTTGTTG
>CAZSSS010000020.1:0-1561 GCA_964609255.1 uncultured Rhodobacterales bacterium | reverse complement strand
ACGTTGCTCTCCGGGCAGGTTCCGCTGTCGGCATTGCAAGATATCTGGCAAAATCACCATTCCGCAAGCCTTGATGATAGCTGCCGCAAAAACGTCGATGCCGCCGCCGAACTTGTTCAGCGTGCCGCGCAGGGCGATGCAGCGGTTTACGGCGTGAACACGGGTTTTGGAAAGCTGGCAAGCGTAAAAATTGATAGTGCTGATACCGAAACCCTCCAGCGGAACCTGATTTTATCGCATTGTTGCGGGGTTGGTGCTGCGCTGGATATTCCGACCACGCGGCTGATGATGACATTAAAATTGCTTAGCCTCGGGCGGGGTGCTTCGGGTGTTGTCTGGCAAACCATCGAAGCCCTGCAAGATATGCTGGAACACGGCGTAACTCCGGTTATTCCAACCCGTGGATCGGTTGGCGCATCGGGGGATCTGGCACCGCTTGCCCATATGGCGGCGGTGATGATCGGCGAGGGTGAGGCCATGTTTGAAGGCACGGTTTTGCCGGGGGCGGATGCGCTGGCCAAGGCGGGGCTAAGCCCGATTATTCTTGGGCCAAAAGAGGGGCTTGCCTTGATCAACGGCACCCAGTTTTCAACCGCTTGCGCCCTGACGGGCCTGTGGCGTGCGTGGAATAACGCGGTGGCGTCAATTGTTACGTCGTCACTGTCAACCGATGCGATAATGGGCTCAACCGCGCCGATGCTTGCTGAAATCCATTTATTGCGTGGCCAGCATGGCCAAATCGCTGTTGCCAAAGCCCAGCGCAGCTTACTGGACGGATCCCAAATTCGTGAAAGCCATCGCGAAGATGACCATCGCGTGCAAGACCCCTATTGCATCCGTTGTCAGGCCCAAGTGACCGGCGCGGCGCTTGATCTGTTGATATATGCGGCGCACACGTTGGAAATTGAGGCAAATGCAGTAACAGACAACCCGCTGGTGCTGGTTGACCCCAACCACCCCGACGGCGGGCGCATTGTTTCGGGCGGCAATTTTCACGCCGAACCCGTGGCATTTGCCGCAGATCAAATCGCGCTGGCGATTGCTGAAATTGGCTCCATCGCGCAGCGGCGCGTGGCCTTGATGGTTGACCCCAATCTTAGCTTTGACCTGCCGCCGTTTCTGACACCAAATCCGGGGCTGAATTCAGGGTTGATGATCGCCGAAGTAACCGCCGCCGCATTAATGAGCGAAAACAAACATTTGGCCAATCCGTGCAGCACTGATTCAACCCCGACATCCGCCAATCAAGAAGACCATGTATCCATGGCCGCCCATGCCGCGCGGCGGCTTGAACAAATGAATGCCAACCTGAACACCATTTTGGGCGTCGAAGCCATTTGTGCAGCACAAGGCATCGGATTTCGTGCGCCTCTGAAAAGCAGCACCATTTTACAACAGGTTTTGGCGCGGCTCTATACCCAGATTGAGCCGCTCAAGGAAGATCGGTATATGGCGCCCGACATGGTCAATGCCACAAACGCCATTGCACAAGGCATCCTGACAGACGGGCTGACCCTGCCCGAACTAAGGCAATTTTCACGTAATTAAAGTGAGGAAGATA
>CAZSSS010000019.1:0-12393 GCA_964609255.1 uncultured Rhodobacterales bacterium | reverse complement strand
CATTTGGTCGCGCATCCAACGATGGTGTGGTTGACTTAGAACATCTAAATGAATAGGTTCATCGAGTCTCGACAGTAATCTAGCAGACGTTTTGTGTTGGTCGTTATCAAATTCTTAACGGCAATGGGGTAGTTTTGGACGTTTTAGGGGAATACAATGGTAGATACTGTGGATTTTAACGGAATAATTACCACGGTTACACCTGATGGGCGCTCTGGTATCGTGCGCTTAAAACCGGCTATAAGAGATATGGAATTTGTTGTTATATCGCCTTCTACTGTTGGTCGGATTTCTATCATGAATGGTATCGGACGCCTGAGCAAAGAAACCAAAGTTCATGGGAAAGCTGCAATGGGCATTGACGCTCTTGTTGCTGTAGACGTTTTTGAAGATTGAGGCAAAACGGTTGTATTTCTAGGAGTTAGTTTATTGAATCGTCTCCAAGTTGAGACGCAAAAAGACGTGCTGAAAAATGAGATTAGCCGAGAAGCTCTAAAGAGCGAACTTCGGCCATCGATGCATAAATCTTTAGAGCGTTTCTACAAGAAAAGTAAATCGCCACAAATTCCAAACCACGAGCAACTCCTAGTAGGCGATATAGTTTTAAGCCGCCCCATGAAAAATGGCGTGGTTACGCCGAGTGTGGTCGAAACCACACAAATTGAACATGGATATTCAAGTGAAGCTGCGTATTGGACTCATGTGTCATTATATGTTGGCGATCTACACATAATTGAGTCACAAGGTTTCAAAGATATAGAATATTGGAAAAATGGGTGGCGCAAAAATACAGGTGTTCAAGTAAAACCCATAACAAAATATTCAAGCACTCACGACGTAATCATACTAAGAAATACCCATCCAGAATTTTCTAATAACCGAGGATTGATTGCGCGATTTGCGCTGCTCGACCATACAGTATTTCCCCGAAAATATGATTGGAACACCGCGTTGGAAGCGGCTCCGACGCGTCGCTTTAAGAAACGATCAAAGCCAAAACTCGATGAAAGAATAAATTGCAGCGAATTTATCCTTGAATGCTATGCGATTGGCGGCTCAGTGTTGGTCCCAGAGTATGTTTCTGTATCAAACGGGGAAAAATTTTTCTTACCTGCAACATTTTACCAACACAAATCATTTGAAAAAATTGATTTTGACTATTTAACAATTACAAATGAATAAAAAACTACAGATAAGTTATTCACTGTAGCTCACCCCCCATAAGTCTCATCCAGCGCATATCCTGACGCCCGCACCGTCCGGATCGGGTCCAGTTCGCCGCGTTTGTTTAGCGCTTTGCGCAGCCGCCCTATATGCACATCTACCGTGCGATTTTCAACGTAAACGTCTTGCCCCCAGACGCGGTCCAGCAGTTGGTCTCGGCTGAATACTCTTCCCGGGCGTTGGATCAGGACATCCAGCAGTTTGAATTCGGTGGGGCCAAGGTCTACATTCCGTTCCCCACGCGTTATGCGCATGGTTTCGCGGTCCAGTGTGATATCGGCAAAGTTCACAACTGTGCCGACAATTGCGGGATTAACGCGGCGCAGCACGGCTTTGATCCGCGCCACAAGTTCCGAAATTGAGAACGGTTTGGTTATATAGTCATCCGCGCCCTTGTCCAAACCACGCACCCTGTCTTCTTCCTCACCGCGCGCGGTGAGCATGATAATCGGGATATGTCTGGTGGCTGTATCCGCCCGAATTTGGCGGCACAGCTCAATGCCCGAAACATTGGGCAACATCCAGTCCAGCAGTACAAAATCCGGTTCACTTTCGGCCACCATACCCATCACCGCTGCGCCGTCGCCTACAACTGTCACCTCAAAACCCTCTCGGGTCAGGTTATAGTCCAGCAATTGTTGCAGGGCTTCTTCATCCTCTACTACCAGAATTTTTACAGGCATTTATCAGTCCTCATCCAGGCCCAGCGGCTCACCTTTGGGGCGGTCATCCCCCAGTGGTTTACCATGCACGACGTAATAAATCATCTCAGAAATGTGGGTGGTGTGGTCGCCGATACGTTCAAGGTTTTTGGCAATAAACAGCAGTTGCGAACCGGCTGAGATTTTGCGGCTATCCCCCATCATATAGGTCACCACCTCACGAAACAGGCTGTTATACATCTCATCCAGATCAACGTCGTTTTCCCAGATTTCAACGGCCAGATCAGCGTTGCGGGTTTGGTGCGCGGCCATGACTGCTTCTAGCTGCTTGCGGGTGGCTTTGCCCATTTGCACAATGGAGCTGGTGATTTTCAGTTTTTTCCCATCGGATAAAACCAGCGCGCGCCGAGCGATATTTTTGCCCAGATCGCCGATGCGTTCCAGTGTGGTCGCGGTTTTGATAGCCGAGATCAGCACCCGCAGATCCAGCGCCATTGGCTGGCGCAATGCAATGATCTGCGTGGCCTTTTTCTCTATCTCCAGTTCAAAATCATCCAGTATTTTATCCATGTCGATGGCTTTTTGTGCCAGCTCCGGGTCTCGTTTTTTCACGGCCTTTAGCGCGGTTTGCAGCACCACTGACGCGTGCTCACCCATTTGCGAAATCTGGTCCTGAATATGCGCCAGCTCTTTGTCGAACGCTGAAACGATATGTGAATTTTCTGCCATGATATGCTCCTAACCAAATCTGCCGGTGATGTAATCCTGGGTGCGCCGATCCACCGGATTGGTGAAAATCGCTGAGGTGTCGCCGTATTCAACCATATCACCCATATGAAAAAACGCGGTTTTTTGGCTGACACGCGCGGCCTGTTGCATGGAATGTGTGACAATCACCACCGAATATTTGTGGCGCAGATCGTCTATCAATTCCTCAATTTGCGCGGTGGCAATCGGGTCAAGCGCGCTGGCCGGTTCGTCCATCAACAAGACCTCGGGCGCGGTGGCGATGGCGCGAGCAATGCACAGCCGCTGTTGCTGCCCCCCCGACAGGCTGGTGCCGCTTTCATTCAAACGGTCCTTGACCTCTTTCCAGATTGCCGCGCGTTTCAGGGATTTTTCAACCACCTCGTCGAGGTCCGATTTATTATCGACAAGTCCGTGGATTTTCGGGCCGTAAGCCACGTTATCATAAATTGATTTCGGAAATGGATTCGGCTTTTGAAACACCATGCCGACCCGGGCGCGCAATTGCACCGGGTCCACCGATTTGGCGTAAATATCTTCGCCATCCAGCAGTATTTCTCCGGTGATTTTGCATATTGAAATTGTGTCATTCATGCGGTTTAGGCACCGCAGAAAGGTTGATTTCCCGCAGCCCGACGGGCCGATAAACGCCGTCACGGTGTTTTCAGGAATATCAATGCTGACATCTTTGATGGCGTGGTTCTCGCCATAATATACATCAACATTTTTGGCTGTCATTTTGTTCATAACTCTGTCCTACCAACGCCGCTCAAAGCGTTTTCTTAAAATAATGGCTGCAAGATTCATGGTGAAAAGAAATGCCAAAAGCACCATGATGGCGGCCGCTGTGCGGGCCTCAAATGCCCGTTCGGGGAAATCCGCCCAGCGGAAAATCTGCACCGGCAAAACCGTGGCGTTATCCGTGGGGCCATCGGGGATATCAACGATAAACGCCACCATCCCGATCATGATCAGCGGTGCGGTTTCGCCCAATGCACGCGCCATGCCCAGAATGGTTCCTGTCAGAATTCCGGGCATTGATAGGGGCAAAACATGGTGCAAACTGACCTGCAAATCTGAGGCCCCAAGCGCCAGCGCCCCGTCACGGATGCTGGGGGGAACCGCCTTAATCGCAGCGCGCGCCGCAATGATAATCACAGGCAGGGTCATGATGCCCAGCACCATGCCACCCACAATCGGCGATGAGCGGTGCATGCCGAAAAACCCGATAAAAACCGACAGGCCCAGCAGGCCAAACACAATGGATGGCACCGCAGCAAGGTTGTTGATATTGATTTCGACCATGCGGGTCATGCGGTTATCCCGCGCGAATTCTTCAAGATAGATCGCTGCCGGAACCCCGATGAAAAATGCAAAAGCAATGGTGACAGTCATGGTCCAGAATGACCCAACCGCTGCCCCCCAAATACCGGCCAATTCTGGTTCGCGGCTGTCGCCCGAGGTGAAGAAGTGGCTGTTAAAACGGTTTGAAATCTTGCCCGCATCGCGCAGGTTTTCCAGCAGTATTGCCTGAGTATCCGAAACTTTGCGCGCCGCTTCGGGGGTTTCATAAACCAGCAATTGCCAGTCATCGGCTGCATAAATGCCTGCGCCAAATTCCCCCATGGCTGTGCCACTGCCGCCAATGGCCGAAATGCTATCCAGCTTGATCCAAGCCGCCCCGACCCGCACAAAAACCGATATTGTGCGGGTGTCCAGCGCAAATTCTGCGCCGTTTTGCGCCTGTTCAAGCAACGCGTCAGCCGCTGTGTTCAGCCGGTCACGCTCAGCCTCGCGCAGGGCTGCTTCCTCTGGATCACCCCGTTCTGTAAACACAATTCGGCCATTTTCCTGCAATTGAGCCTGAATGCGCAGTTTATCGGCTTTGGTTTGCAGCCCCGCGCGCAGGCTATCAAGAAATGGCGCGAAATCATCCACTGAGGAGCGCAGGGTGATGGTTTTGCGCGCACCCTCCAATGTGATATCGCCGCTATGGTCAACCGTCTCAATTTCCCCATAGGACCCTTTCAAATAAAGGTCGGAAATATCCGAGGCCAGAAAATCAAACGCAATGCTCTGCCCGATCAGGTCGGGTTGTTCCATCACCAATTCGCGTAATTCAAATGCGGCACCAGAGCTGATAATATCATACATGCCGCGCCGATTACCGCGCCCCGAAACATATGGAAATGTGGCTTTCAACGTGTCTTTGCCCAGCCCGCCAAAATCTGCACGGCGAATGTTGTCGGGGTCAATTTCGGCAGGGTCCAGCGTGACCTGCATGTTGATATAATGCTCGGTCATGGCGCCAAAAGATTTGCCAAGCACCGACCAAAGCAGGGTTGTAAGCGCCAGCCCTGAAAGGACAATGGCCAATATACCATAGGCTTGCAGCCGCTTTTGCGCGGCTTTTCGTTTGCGCAAACGCGCCGCCGATTCTGGCGCGCGGTGCTTTTTGGACAGCTCCGTCATGGAGATCATATCAGGCCCCTAATCATATGTTTCGCTGAATTTCCGAACAATCCGCATTGCGAATATATTCAGAACCAGCGTTAGGCAAAATAAGGTAAAAGCCAGCGAAAACGCAGGGCCGGCGGCGGTGCTGGCATCGGTGTCGCCGGTGATCAGCATCACGATTTGCACGGTTACGGTTGTGACGGCCTCAAACGGATTGGCGGTCAGGTTTGCGCCTTGGCCAGCGGCCATAACCACCACCATTGTTTCGCCAACCGCGCGGGAAACCCCCAGCAAAAGCGCTGAAAATATGCCCGGCAAGGCGGCGGGCAGCACAACCTGACGCACGGTCTCGGCTTTGGTTGCGCCCAGCCCGTATGATCCATCGCGAAGCGATTGGGGCACCGAATTGATAACATCATCCGCCAGCGATGAAATCGACGGAATAATCATTATGCCAATAACAATCCCCGCTGCCAGCGCGGATTCCGACGCCACATTAACCCCGAATATTCCCCCCGTATCGCGCAGAAACGGCGCGACAGTGATGGCGGCAAAAAACCCGTAAACCACGGTGGGAATGCCGGCCAGAACTTCCATCATCGGTTTCACCCAGCCGCGCAACCGCGAGCTGGCGAATTCTGACAAAAACACGGCGGCAAATAGCCCGATGGGTGTTGCGATCAGCATGGCAATGCCGGTGATCATTGCTGTGCCGATCAACAAAGGCATGATGCCAACTCGGTCGGGGTCAATCACGCCGTCTTGTAGGCCAGACAAGGGCGACCAGCGCGGCCCAAACAAAAATTTGTCAACCCGCCAGCCGATGCTGTCAAAGAAATTGAAGGTCTCGAAGACCAGCGATAAAATGATGCCGATAGTGGTCAGCACCGCCACCGCAGCGCAGCCCATCAGGATGCCGGTGATGATCTTTTCGGATTTATTGCGCGCCCGTGTTTGTGCGGTGATGTTGCGCAGGCTAAAACCACCAGCAAGCAACACAACCGGCAATGCCAGCAGCAGATCAAGCCCCGATATTATGGCAATAAGCATTGCGGCAATGCCCGACAAAGCCGCCCATAACCCGCTATAAAGCCCATGATAACTGGGCCGGGAATGCAGATTTGCCAACGCGCCAGCGCTGGCTTGGGTCGCACGTTTGCGGGCCAGTTGGTAAAAACTGACCGCCAGGGCGGCGATCAGCAAGGGGGTAATGGCAGACATTAATGCAAGCCTTCGCCGGTCATTGGGGTCAGGGTTACCGCGTTTTGGGCGTTGGTTTCAAACCCGTCTTCGTCCAATGGAATCAAGCCTTTGTCGGACAGATACCCGTCTTCACCACTGGCGGCCTCGGACACAAATTCACCAATGAATTCTTCAATACCCGGGATCAGGCCAACATGCGCGGTTTTGACATAAAAATATAATGAACGTGACACCGTATATTCGCCATCAGCGATTTCATCAAATGTCGGTTCCACCCCGTCAATAATCGCGCCTTTGATAACATCCGAGTTCTGGTCCAGAAACGAAAACCCAAAAATGCCTATTGCGTTCGGGTTGGTTTCCAGCTTTGAGACAATCAGATTATCGTTTTCGCCCGCGTCAACATAGGCACCGTCTTCGCGGATGCTCAGGTTTTCGCAATCAACCAGATCGGTCAATTCGCAGCCTTCTTGCAAGACCAGTTCTTCAAACGCATCGCGGGTGCCCGAACTTGGCGGCGGGCCGAGGATTTCGATCTTGATTGCAGGCAGTGACGGATCAACCTGGTTCCAGCTTTGGGGTAACGGGCCGTTGGCGGCCAAGGCAATCGTTAGCTGTTCAATGCTTAAGTTAAAATCCGGTCCGTCCATTGCATTGGCGGCAACAATACCGTCAAAACCAACGATGATCTCAACAATTTCGGTCACACCGTTTTTTGCACAAAGCGCAAATTCTTTTGCTTTCATACGGCGCGAAGCATTGGTGATATCGGGGGTATTTTCCCCGATACCGGCACAAAAAAGCTTCATGCCGCCACCCGATCCGGTCGATTCAACAATCGGGGTTGGGTGGTCGGTTATGCGGCCAAATTGCTCTGCTACAGCGGTGGAAAATGGGAAAACCGTGGATGATCCGACGATGCGGATTTCATCACGGCCAAGGGCGGGGCTTGCGGCCAACAGGGCCATGCAAGACAAAAGCGAAAGTTTCATGGAGTTTAATCCTGTAACTGTTGTTATGCCCCCGTCGATCAACGGGATAAACACAACTTAGCGGTCGTTACAAAAGGTTATATTACAGTTGCATGACAATTATATGACAGTGTAATATATTGATAATTAACGTAAATATGCGGCATCTTTGTTTTGGTATTGCTGAGGGTCTATTCACAATAACGGCGGGCATTCAGAGGGCATTATTTTTATAACGCGACCGGAACCCAAACCGTAAACACGCTGCCAACCCCAATTTCTGACATGATTTCCAGCGTCCCATTATGCCTGTTCATAATGTGTTTCACAATCGCAAGGCCCAGCCCCGTGCCGCCTTTGTCGCGGCTTTTGGCGACGCTGACACGGTAAAATCGCTCGGTCAGGCGGGGCAGGTGCTCGGTCGCGATGCCCTCACCGATGTCTTGCACCGAAATTCCCGCCATACCGGGATGGTCTTTGTGGGGGGGGGCTGTAAACACCTTTATCGGCTTGCCCTCACCGCTGTATTTCATCGCGTTTTCAAGCAGGTTAATAAGCACCTGATTCAATTGGGTTCGATCGCCGATAACTGCGGGCATATCGGATGTTAACGCCACATCAATCACCGCATTCATTTTTTCCTGCATGGGCTGCACATCGGCCACCGCTTCGGAAACCAGCGCGTTCAATGAGCAGCGTTCATTGGGCGGTTTATGTTCGTTCAGTTCAATTCGGTTCAACGACATCAGATCACTGACAAGGTTTTGCATGCGCCCGGCCTGCGCGGCCATTATCGTCAAAAACCTATCTCGCGCCTCGGGGTCGTCTTTGGCATGGCCTTGCAAGGTTTCAATATAGCCAGAGATCGACGACAAAGGTGTGCGCAGTTCATGGCTGACATTGGCAATGAAATCGCTGCGCATTTGTTCAGCCTTGCGCACCAATGTGCGTTCCTCAATTGCCACAATAACCCGGATATTTTTGCCAAATTCACTGCCGCCGGGCAACAGGCCGATATGGGCGTTGAAATGGCGCTCGCCCCAGTTTTCCGTGTGAAACTTGATCTTGCCGGTTTTGCCTTTGATGATCGCAGCATCAACCGCTTTGACAAATTTGTCCGATTCAAAAACCTTTGAGAAATGCTGCCGCATGCGCAGGTTTGGCAGCAGATCCAGCGCCGACTGGTTGGCCTGCGCCACGCGGCCCTTGCGGGTGATCACCAATAACGGCAACGGCATTTGTTCAAGCATTGATGCGCCAATACCCGTGGCCAGATGTTTGATCGGTTCCAGCGGCAAATGCAGGCGGTTAAACGGGTCAATCGGATAACGCACATCAGCCAAGTATAAGCCATGCGAGGGGCAAACCGGACCACAAGCGGTGCGGTCTCGGGCCTCCAACGCGCGTAAAACATCCGAGGGCTGCCACGCCCCCGCCCCAACCCGTTCCAGCGTGCCAACAAAGCTGCGCACTTGATTATGCAAAAAACTGCGCGCCCGAATATGAAACCTGATTTCGGTGCCCCCGGAATGGGCAGAGGTCTCAATGCGCAATTCATTAAGGGTTTTTATCGGGCTGGCCGCCTGACAAATGGAGGAGCGAAAGGTGGTAAAATCATGTTTGCCAATCAGGTAATGCGCGGCCTCGCGCATGGCGCGCACGTCAAGGTTATGCTTGATCTGCCACATGGTTCCTTTGGCAAAGGTCAGCGTGGCGCGGCGGCAAAAAAGGCGGAATGTATAACGGCGTTCCTCAGCCCCGAAACGCGCATGAAAATCATCCGGCACGGCCGCAATAGCAAGAATGGAAACCGGATGCTGGCGCAGATGATAATTCAACGCCTCCGAAAGGCGAAACGGTTCCCAGACCTCCGCTAAGTCAACATGCGCAACCTGTCCGGTGGCATGAACACCGGTATCCGTGCGCCCCGCCCCCTGAATGCCCGCATGGTCCTGTTGCAAAACCCGCAAAGCATCCTCAATCGCGCCCTGAACGGTTGGCAAGCTGGTTTGGCGCTGCCACCCTTTAAACGGCGCACCAGAATATTCGATTTTGAAGGCATAACGAGGCAAGGCGGAATTCCTGTTGGTTTAGCGGTTGAGTAGCGGATTGGGCGCTGGAATGCTAGGGGATTACCGGCGTTTCGTTATGATTTGAATTGGGTTTTCCATGAAACAAAACGGGCATTGGTTTCGTGAGAACCAAGCCAAAACTACTATGGGTTGCAAAGCTTACACCCGTATCCTAGCCTGTTATCACCTATAACGACCTTTGGAGTTTTTACTTTGGCCAAGACAAAATCGGTCACGCTTTCAGTGCACAGAGCCATTATTGACTCAAAGTATAAATGGACACTGGCAGAATTTTTGAATGATTTGAAGGAGCAAATGAAGCCAGGCGATCATTGTGTTGACCGCAGTCTTATTGACAAGACAGCAATTAGTTTTCCGGCAACCCCTCGATCAAATAAAGCAATGGCCGTAACGTTTGCACTTTATGAAGTGGGCGCAAAAAAAAGCACAATTCGACCAGTTGGCACAAAAGAAACATATTCTACCGCGCATTTATCCGCCCCCGAAGATGATGAGTTTTTAGGCGGTGAAATTGCGATCCTCGTTGAAGACGATTTCATAATTGCATGCAGTCTAGGCAATCGGAAGTCGGTGTTATTAGATGCAATTGGCAAGCTTGCCGATAAGTGCGAAATTGAATTGGATCCATTGGCAATAGATTTCTTTCCGGTTGCTAACAAGCTTACACTGGAAAAAATTCGCTCGATCGGGGTGAAGTTAGTAAAGTTTGATGCTGCTAACTATTTGGGCAGTGTGGACATGCCAAAGGATGGCCTAATTAGCAGAATATTTGGCACAATGGCAGCGGATACAGACTTAAAAAAGGACAAAATGATCGCCGAGCTTAGCATACATCCGAGAAGGCTCCATGGAATGGCTTTTGGGGGCACCGAGACCCCAAAGAATGAGTGGCTGAAACAAACTGCTTTAAAAACATTTGAGGATGACGAAGTCGGGAGCTACACAATTATCCTGCACGATGACACCGAATGGAAAGACGGTGATCTAAAGCTCGGTCGATCGGTTAGCGTCGCAGAAGACGGATCAACGTTCAACATGCCCCAAGCGTTAGAAGCGATGCTGGGCTATTTTGCTGAACTTAAAGACGGGGGGCATTTGCGTTGATTATACGAATATCAACGTTTGGTGTTATTTTCGGGTTGAGCGTATTTGCTGGGATATATGCTTATTTGTCACCGGAAAATATAGAGGGCGCAGCAGGTGCTACGATCGGTGCGTTGAGTATCATTTTTGGTTTATCCACCGCTGTTACAGCGTTGCTTGCGTCTCGTTTAGATGGTGTATCATCCCAAGAAAATGATCCAGACCTAGCCGCGCAACAAAATGAACGGGTTCGTTGTGACGATGATAGAACCCTTTCTCGACAAAAAGCCCTTCACCTCATTACGCTTGCATCAATTCTATTCGGGATTGTTTATCTTGTTGCCCTAAAGGACTCACAATGCGCCTTGATCACAAGGTTACTGGCGTTTGGCTTTGCAAGCTGTGCCACGTTCAGTTTGTTGTCGGTAATGTTTCTTCCCAGCTTACTTACATCCTTACTCAGACGTAACGCATATCTTCGAAGACAATAGAATATTGCGGAGTATGTGCGAGCGCCGCCCAGCATCATTAATGTAAAAGATTGCTTTAGGTGGTTCCACGCTCCCCAGTCTGCCGGATGGCGGTGGCCTCGCTTCGCTCGGCTTTGGGGCAGCGGGTATCGAAAACGCCTGCGTTCAACGGGGCAAAATTGCCGGGCGCAATTTTGACAGCCTCACATCGGGCTTGTGCCTGATCGCCCAGCACTTATATTCAGGTGGGGCGCGTGGCCCGGGCGAGGATAAATTGGGTATAGGTGATATTGCAGACCAGATTGCGCGGGTGTTTGACGACACCCAAGCCAGCGCCAAGGAGATGATGGAGCCGGTTATCCGGTTGGGTGTTACCGGGCTGTCGCGCTCGGGCAAGACCGTTTTTATCACCTCGCTGGTGGCCAATCTGCTGGACAGAGGCCGCATGCCACAACTGCAACCCGCCGCTGAGGGCCGCATCATGGCCGCATTTTTGCAACCCCAGCCCGATGATACCGTGCCGCGTTTTGAATACGAAACCCATCTTGCGGCGTTGACAGGCAAAACCCCGCATTGGCCAACATCCACTCGCTCCATCAGCCAGCTTCGCCTGTCACTGCGCTTGCGGCCTGCGGGAATGCTGGCCTCGGTGCGCGGTGCCAAAACCGTGCATCTTGATATCGTGGATTACCCTGGTGAGTGGTTGCTGGATTTGCCGCTTCTCAACCAGTCCTTTGCTGAATGGTCTGCCAAAACCTTGCAGCAGGCGCGCTCGCCCGCGCGAGCATCGCAGGCCGAAGGCTGGCTTGCCCAGCTTGAGGGCTGCGACATTACCGCCCCCCATGATGAGCCAACCGCGCAAAGCCTTGCGCAAACTTTTACCAACTATTTATCCCTATCCCGCGATGCTGGATTTTCCGGTTTTGCGCCGGGGCGGTTTTTGCTGCCGGGTGATTTGAAAGGCTCGCCCGCCTTGACATTCGCGCCGCTGCCAAAGCCGGAAAAACCACGCCAAGGCATGCTTTATACCGAATTTGAACGCCGTTACGAGGCTTATAAAAAGCAGATCGTCAAACCGTTTTTCCGCAATCATTTTGCCAAAATTGACCGCCAGATAATTTTGGTTGATGCGCTGGGTGCCATTCATGCCGGCCCGCAGGCGGTGGAAGATTTGCGCGGGGCGATGGCTGATGTGCTGACCTGTTTTCGTCCGGGCAAAAACCATTGGCTGTCGGGAATTTTGGGCAAAAAGGTTGAGAAAATCCTGTTTGCCGCCACCAAAGCCGACCATTTGCACCATACCCAGCACCCGCAGCTTACCCGCATACTTGAGGCCTTGCTGCGCGATGCCAAAGACCGGGCTGACTTTCACGGTGCCAGCACCCAGGCGATGTCAATCGCGGCGCTGCGTGCCACGGTTGAACAGCGGGTAAATCATAATGGCGTTGCGCTGGATTGTGTGCGGGGCATCCGGCTGGATGGC